>DAIESR010000260.1 GCA_027346205.1 Beijerinckiaceae bacterium | reverse complement strand
TGCGGCGTTGTTTCTGCTGCTCGCGGCGCTTTTCGAAGGCTGGACACCGGCACGCGGGGCATTACGCGCTATTTTGCGCGACGCACCGCGCCATCGCTCGCCCAATGCCGGCTGGCCCGAGGCGGCCATGGCCGGAGCGCTGGGCTTAAAGCTCGCCGGACCGAGGCACTATGCCGAAGGATTGGTCGAGGACGCTTTCATGGGTGATAGGCGGCGCGACGCGACGGCAAAGGACATTCGCCGTGCGTTAAAACTCATGCGCCGCGCCTGTGCGATCCAATTCGCGACGCTTGCCTGCCTAGCTCTATGGTTCAGCCTGCGAGGCTGAGCAGAAGATCGAGATCGAGATGCTTTTCGAGATGCGCGGCCAAGCCATCAAGCACTTCTTCGATCTTTCCGTCATAGGACAAATCGCTCGCCCGCCCGCCGAGCCTTTCGAGCCAATGGCGCCGCTGCGCATCGTGATTGAAGAACCCGTGCACATAAGTGCCGGCGATTTTTCCATCCGGCGAGACCGCACCCTCCGGCCGCCCATCCGCAAATCTGAGCAAGGGTCTGGCGCAATCTGGCCCCTCGGTCCGGCCCATATGCATTTCGAAGCCCGAAAAGGGCACCGGCGCCTCGGCTGAATGGCCCGAGACATTGACCAGAATTTTCTCCGCCGTCATCACCGTCTCGACATCGAGCAGGCCGAGGCCCGCGACAGCGCCGGGTGCGCCTTCTATGCCTTGCGGATCGGCGACCCGTCGTCCCAGCATTTGATAGCCGCCGCAGAGGCCGAAGACGCGGCCGCCACGGCGCGCATGCGCCTTGATGTCAATGTCCCATCCGGCTTCGCTCATGGCCTTGAGATCGGCAATGGTCGCCTTCGAGCCAGGCAGCAGCACGAGATCAACGTCCGCAGGCAATGGCATGCCTGGACGCAGCATCAGGAGCCGCACGCCGGGCTCGGCAACAAGCGGATCGAGATCGTCGAAATTGGCAATATGCGGCAAGACTGGAACGGCGATGGTGAGGTGGCCACCGTGAGATGAATCATGGCCCGCCACCGGCCTTTCCAGCGCCATGCTGTCTTCCGCCGGCAATAGCCGCGCTTCATGAAAATAAGGCACGACACCCAATCCCGGCCAGCCGGTATGCTGCGCGATCGTTGCCATGCCTTCGGCAAAGAGGCTGAGATCGCCGCGAAACTTATTGACGATGAAGCCCCGCACCATCGCCGCATCGTCGGGATCGAGCACGAGTCTCGTGCCTGCGAGCTGCGCGATCACTCCGCCCCGATCGATATCGCCGATGAGAACGATCGGGCAATCGGCCTTACGCGCAAAACCCATATTGGCAATGTCATTGGCGCGCAGATTGATCTCCGACGCACTGCCGGCGCCTTCGACGAGCATGAGATCAGCCTGAGCGGAAAGTTTATAGAAACTCTCCATGACGGCGGATAAAAGCCGTGGCTTCAACGCTTGAAATTCAGCGCCGCGCGCCGTTCCGAAGACGCGGCCCTCGACGATGATTTGGGAGCCTGTCTCGCTTTGCGGCTTCAACAGCACGGGATTCATATGGACCGACGGCGCGATCCGCGCGGCGCGCGCCTGCAGCGCCTGGGCGCG
>DAIESR010000255.1 GCA_027346205.1 Beijerinckiaceae bacterium | reverse complement strand
CGATGATCGGCAAGCTCATCACCCATGCCGGCGATCGTACCGCGGCAATTGAAGCGCAGGCTGACGCGCTAGACCGATTCGTGATCGACGGAATCAGCCACAACATTCTCTTTCTCTCCGCGCTGATGCAGAATGAGCGCTTCAGGCGTGGCGCGCTTTCGACCGATTTCATCGCCGATGAATATCCGCATGGCTTTGTGCCGCGCGTGCCGGAAGGCGACGAGCTGGATCGACTGGCTGCGGTCGCCGCTTCGATCGATCATGTGATGCGGACGCGGCAAAAGCTGATTTCGGGCCAGATGGCGCGCATGCATCCGCGCGTCTCGTCGCCGGAGCGCAGCGTGATGTTCGGCCGTAGGCGCATAGATCTTATCGTCGAAGAAGGCGACGAAGGGCTTCTCATCCGGATGGTCGAAAATGGGCAAGCCTATCTTTGCCAATCGGAATGGGGCGCCGGCATGAAGGTGTGGGCGGGCGCGATCGATGGCGAGCCTATCTATGTGCAGGTCAGGCCGCGTCTCAATTATTGGGGGCTGTGCTGGCGTGGCATGGCCGTCGAGGCCACCGTCTACAGCCGGCGCGAGGCGGAACTTGCAGCTTTGATGCGGGACAGGCAAGTGGCTGAGGATACGAAAATCCTGTGCTGTCCCATGCCCGGCCTCGTCAAGGCGATCCTTGTCAGGCCGGGGCAGGCGGTGAAGGCCGGCGACGTGCTTTGCGTTATCGAGGCGATGAAGATGGAGATGATGGTGCGAGCGGAATATGATGCGACCGTCAAAGATATCCTTGTCGGGGAAGGCGTTTCGCTCGCCATCGATGCACCGATCATGGATTTCGTGTGAGAGCATTGCGGCTCACCATGTGCGGCGAACGGGACGCACGATCTTCCTTTATGTGATTGTTTCTTGGCCTGCGGACGTGCGAAAATTCAGCAAGATCCCAGTGCCCCGTTGCTTGTATAAGGTCCACCCATGCCGCTCTATTTCGCCTATGGCTCGAACATGGATCGCGAGGCCATGCGTCTGCGCTGTCCGAAGTCGCGCCCGCTCGGGCGCGCGCGTCTGGTGCGCCATCGCTTTTTCATCATGAGTTCCGGCCATGGCTCGGTGAAACGCGACACGCATATGGATGTCCATGGCGTGCTCTATGATCTCGCCTTGGCGGATATTCCCGCGCTCGACCGTTATGAGGAGCTGGGGCGCGGCCTGTATCAGAAGATCACGCAGCCTGTGCTGCGCGAAGGCGCGGCGCCGGTGCGGGCGCTTCTCTATGTGGGCTCTTCCGCGCAGGAAGGTGTGGCGCAGGCCGCCTATCTCGATGGCATGATCGCTGCGGCGCGCGATTGGGATTTTCCGGACGCCTATATCACCTATCTGCTCTCTCTGGCCGGTCATGCAACGACTGATGCACGCGGTCCGGCGTCCAATTGGCGCGCCATTCGATTGAAAGGTCTTTGAATGTGATGACCAACTCTTCGCAGGACGAGAGTGGAGTCGCCGTTGCGCGCAGTGTTGTGGATCTGCGGGCGCGGATCGCAGACTGGCGCGCTGCCGGCGCGCGGATCGCGCTGGTGCCGACCATGGGTGCGCTTCACGCGGGACATATCTCGCTTGTCGAAGAAGCCAAGCAACGAGCCGATCGAATCGTCATGTCGATTTTCGTCAATCAGATGCAATTTGCGCCGAACGAGGATCTTTCATCCTATCCACGCCGTTTCGAGGAGGATGCTGAGAAATTCGCAGCCGCCGGCGGCGATCTCATCTTCGCGCCCGATGTCGGGGAAATCTATCCGGAAGGCTTTGCCACTACGGTCACGGTTGCCGGTCCGGCGAGCGTTGGCCTCGAAGATAAATTCCGGCCAACGCATTTCGCCGGCGTGGCGACGGTGGTCGCCAAGCTGTTGAATCAGTGCCGGCCCGATGTCGCGATCTTCGGCGAGAAAGACTATCAGCAATTGAAGGTAATCATGCGCATGGCGCGCGATCTCGATTTTGAGACAGAGATCGTCGGTGCGCCGACATTGCGCGAGCCGGATGGCCTCGCCATGTCCTCGCGCAATCTTTATCTGTCGCCGGACGAGCGGGAGCGCGCGCCGCTTCTCCACGAAGCTTTGAAGCGCTGCGCAGCGGCGCTGCGAGGGGGCGTCAAAATTACATCGGTCCAAGCTGCGGCGCTCGAAGAGCTGGAGGCTGCCGGCTTCTCGGTGGATTATATTGAAGCCCGCCATGCCGAGACTTTGGCGCCTGTCACCCGCCTGGGGGACGGGCTGGTCCGACTGCTCGCCGCAGCGCGGCTGGGCACCACGCGGCTCATCGACAATATTGCCGTGTGACGACTCCGGCGCTGTCTGCTTGTAGTTAGGATTCGACGATCAATGTGGAGCGCGTGCGCGAGACCCCATCCGTCAGCGGTGCCCACTCTTGCTATTCTTCAGGCACTCCACGCAAGACAAAGCACGCATCTTGACGCGCGATCCCTCCCTTCAGGGGAGGGTGGTCGGCATAGCCGACCGGGTGGGGTCAAGACCTTGCAGCGACGGGCGCTGTAGCGTCCTTGCTTTCCAGTGCCTGCAGCGCTTCCTTCACCAGCGGATCGAGGCCTTTGCCACCTTGGTCGAGATGCGCATAGATCTGCTTGCGCATGCGCGGGTCCCAGAATTTGGCAATATGATCGCTGATGCTGTCGACGGCCGTGTCATGGCCGTTGCTCGCGAAGAATTTGCCAATCTGATTGGCCATATAGACGAGTTTATCAGGCGACATGGCGGGGTGTTTCGCTGAAGATTTTATCGGGATGGGTGAAGATTTCGAAATCCTGTCGGCGGGCGACGCCGATGAGTGTCATGCCGCTTTCCTCGGCAAGCCGAATCGCAGCGGCGGTGGGGGCTGAGACGGCGGCAAGTACTGGCGCATCGAGCCGCGCCGCCTTTTGAATCAATTCGATCGAGACACGACTCGTCATCACGATAATGCCTGTAGCCGCCGTCCGTCCGCTTCGCAGCAATGCGCCGGCGAGCTTGTCGAGCGCATTGTGGCGGCCGACATCCTCGCGCAGCGCGACGAGCCCTTCCGCCTCGGTCCAGAAGGCGGCGGCATGCACCGCATGCGTCGCCGCGTTCAATGTCTGGGCCGGATCGAGCGAGGCCATTGCCGCGACAACGGATTGCGGGGTGAGACGCCAAGCGGGTCGGGAAACCTGCGGCAGCGGCCGCATGGCGGCTTCGAGACTTTCGACGCCACAGAGGCCGCAGCCGGTCGGACCTACCATGCTGCGCTTGCGGCCGACATAGGCTTTGGCGCGCTCTTCCTTGAGCCAGATCCTGATCTCTATGCCGAGCGGCATAGAGATCACATTGATACTATCGATATCCGAGGCCCTGGCGATCACGCCCTCGGTCAATGAGAAGCCGAGGGCGAAATCCTCAAGATCGGAGGGTGTCGCCATCATGACCGCATGAGTCGAGCCATTGTAAGTCAAGGCGACGGCGGTCTCTTCCGGCACGCAACGCCGCGTCTCCACAGCCAGCGCGCCGCGCTGGGCGATGCAGGCTGCGTCGTAACTCGGGGCGGGAAGCGCAAGCGGCGCTTCCCAGTCTTCATCCTCTGAGTTCATTCTGCTGCTTCGATCGTACCGGCGATCCGGCGGCTCTGCTCGGAGAGCTCGCGATAGCGCTCCTGCCAGTCGGACTGCCCATTGGAGGTCGAGACCTGTACCGCGGTGACCTTATATTCCGGGCAATTGGTCGCCCAATCCGAAAAGTTGGTGGTCACAACATTGGTCTGGGTCGTCGGATAGTGGAAGGTCGTATAGACGACGCCGGGCGCGACGCGGTCGGTGACCTTGGCGCGTAAGGTCGTCTCACCCGTGCGGCTCTGCAGCTTCACCCAATCGCTGTCGCGGATGCCGCGTTGTTCCGCATCATGCGGATGCATTTCCAGCACATCTTCCTCATGCCAGAGGACATTGTCGGTGCGCCGTGTTTGCGCGCCGACATTATATTGGCTCAGAATGCGGCCCGTCGTCAGCAGAAGCGGGAAGCGCGGCCCGGTCTTCTCATCGGTCGGCACATATTCGGTGAGGACGAACTTGCCCTTACCGCGGGCAAAGCCGCCGATATGCATGATCGGCGTGCCTTCCGGCGCCTCGTCATTGCAAGGCCATTGTACCGAGCCGACCTCGTCGAGATGTTTGAAAGATACATTGGCGAAGCCCGGCGTCGTCGCCGCGATCTCGTCCATGACCTCGCTCGGATGGCTATAGGGCATGGGATAGCCCAGAGCCTCGGAGAGCTTGATCGTGATCTCCCAATCGCCATAGCCGTTCTTCGGCGCCATCATTTTGCGGATCAGCTGAATCCGCCGCTCGGCATTGGTGAAAGTGCCGTCCTTTTCGAGGAAGGTCGAGCCGGGCAAAAAGACATGCGCGTAATTGGCCGTCTCGTTCAGGAAGAGATCCTGGACGACGACGCATTCCATCGCCGCAAGTCCCGACGCCATGTGATGCGTATCGGGGTCCGACTGAAGAATGTCCTCGCCCTGGATATAGATTCCCTTGAAGGTTCCTTCGACCGC
>DAIESR010000252.1 GCA_027346205.1 Beijerinckiaceae bacterium | reverse complement strand
GTTCTCGCCGAGCGGCGCCCCGGGCTGAAAAACGAAGCGCGCAGCCGCGGCCATCGTACCCGACACGACGGCAGATGCGCCGATGACCGGCTGTAGATCAGCCATATGCGTGAGGTAATGCGCGAGTGCGCCGGCTATCGCGGTGGCCAGACAAAACAGCAGGAAACGCAATGTCCCGAATCTGCGCGCGACGGCAGCACCGAAGGCGACGAGCCAAAGGCAATTAAAGCCGACATGCAAGAAACTCGCGTGCAAAAAGGCATAGGTGACGGGCGTCCACCAGAGCGGCTTGCCATCGCCAAGGAAGAAACGGGCGATCTCGCCGCTGACCTCACTTTTGTCCTGCGCCGCATTGAGCGCCACGGCGACTTGGCTCGGATCGAACAGATAGGTAAATCGACCGGGAACGAAAGCGAATTCGCCCAAGAGATCGAGATTTCTTTCGAGCGGCAGCAGCTCACGCAGGGCATGGATGCCGACGAGAAGAACGACGGCGGCGAGCACGACGGCGGGAAGGTTGAAGATCTTCTCTCTGTGTGCGCGCACGCGATCCCGCTTTCGCCTTGCCGATTTCGCCCCGCTGGCAAATCTACGTTTATTCGACGTCTTCGACCGACACCGGTCCGCCGCCATAGACTTTCTGCGCGAGCGACGCCTCCATGAAAAGATCGAGTTCGCCGTCCAGCACATCGCCCGGCGTACCCGAGGTCATGCCGGTCCGCAAATCTTTGACGAGCTGATAGGGTTGCAGAACATAAGAGCGGATCTGATGACCCCAGCCGATCTCTGTCTTGGAAGCCTCCGTCGCGTCGGCGGCGGCCTCGCGCTTAGCCATCTCGAGTTCATAGAGCCGCGCCCGCAGCATGTTCCAGGCGGTTGCGCGGTTCTTGTGCTGCGAGCGTTCGCCCTGGCAAGCGACGACGATGCCGGACGGGATATGGGTGATACGCACGGCTGAATCGGTCGTGTTCACATGCTGACCGCCGGCACCCGAGGAACGGTAGGTGTCGATGCGGCAATCCGATTCCTTCACATCGATCTCGATTCGATCATCGATCACCGGATAGACCCAGACTGACGCAAAGCTCGTATGGCGCCGCGCGTTGGAATCGAAAGGCGAGATACGCACCAGCCGATGCACGCCCGATTCCGTCTTCGCCCAGCCATGAGCATTATGACCCTTCACCAATAAAGTGCCCGATTTGATGCCGGCCTCGTCGCCGAAAGTCTCTTCGATGATCTCGACCTTATATTTGTGCCGCTCCGCCCAACGCGCATACATGCGAAAGAGCATACGTGCCCAGTCGCAGCTTTCGGTGCCGCCGGCACCCGCATGCACTTCGATGTAAGTGTCATTGGCATCGACCTCGCCGGAAAGCAAAGCCTCGATCTGCCGCCGCTCGGCCTCGGCTTTCAAATTCCGCAGCTCGGCGAGGCCCTCCTCTTCCGTCGCCGTATCGCCTTCCGCCTCGGCGAGTTCGATGAGCGTCAAGGCATCTTCGAGTTCGGCCTCGAAACGGGCCAGCGAGCCGAGCCTGTCCTCGAGTTCGGTACGCTCGCGCATGATCTTCTGCGCGGCTTCGGCATCGTTCCAGAGATTCGGATCTTCGACTTTGGCATTCAGTTCGGCAAGGCGACGCGTGGCGACATCGACGTCAAAGATGCCTCCTCAGCAATCCCAAGGATTGCTTGATCGATTCGCGGAGCGCTTCGGCTTCGGCGCGCATGGGCTGTCAGGTCCTTTGGGGGATGAGCGCGGACAGGCCGCGCAAGGTCAGACGTAAACCGTGAGGCATAGATAGTCAGCAAACGGAGGGCTGTAAACCAGCTCGGTGCGCGCGGCGAATGCCGCTGGAAGGATGACGATCGTGATCCTTCAATAGAGCCCACCCGTTCCCGATCCCGCCGCACGATCGGCATCGGGGCTGACAGTCAGCACGCGCGGCGTCTGGTCACCACCATAGATTCCATCGGGCGGCTGTGTACCAGGCTTGAAAGCTTCGAGGATGGTGCTAGACCCCGTCGCCCGAAGACCGCTTTTGGCATCGACGGAAATCAGCTTGATGCCCGGCGGCACGCGGAACGGAACGTTCGGCTTGTCCTTCAATGCCATTTTCATGAAATCGCGAAAGATCGGCGCCGTATAAAGCGCTGCCTGGGCGGCGCGGCCGAGCGAGCGCGGCCGATCATAGCCCATGAACACGCCGACGGTGAGATC
>DAIESR010000243.1 GCA_027346205.1 Beijerinckiaceae bacterium | reverse complement strand
TTCATTGAGATCTCGCATGGCCGCTTGCGCCACTAAATTCTGCCCCCGGGCGCGACGCCGTGGCGGCGGCACGGTTCACAAAGCGGCGGCTGCGGATATCTGAAAAAAACACTTGTAAACTCGGCAGATCTCCTTATTTTTGTTCTGCCCAAATCGCACGTGCCTGTGGTCGTGTGTCGAGAGGTGGGGATCCGGACAAGAGGCCGGTCACCTGCCAGAAAGATCGACAGCCGGAGGCGAACCGGCGAACCCCGCCAAAACGGGGGACGCGACTTAAAGCAACGACGGACCGGGCTTTTTCGTCTCTGCCAGTCTCCAAAGCTGGCGTACCGAAGAGGCTTGTCTTTCTTGCCGGGCGTGCGGAAGGGAGCTCATCCCATTCCAAGCGAAGGCCATGACGCATCAGGCGGCAGATTTGCCGTCTGTGATTGCATGTCCAACGGCGCAGCATCTGATCGCGGGTAGAGCCCATGGCCCTCGTGGCCGTTGGTATTTGTCCGTCGATCGCGGATAGCGGGTCATAGGAAGCGGCGGCGTCTCCAAAACGCTCGTCGCCGTCCGGCGTCGCCTTCCACCCGAAGCTCATTCGCTTAGCGCGGGTCGCCCCCGCGCCTTCGAAGGGATGCCGCGATGACCGATCGTATCCATGAATTCCTGCGCAACCGACGAGAGGAAGGCCCCTGCCTCGTCCTCGACCTCGAGGTTGTGCGCGACAATTATTCCGCCTTCGCCAAAGCCTTGCCGGACACGCGAGTCTATTATGCGGTCAAGGCCAATCCCGACCCGCAGATCCTTGAACTGCTGGCGCGGCTCGGCTCGTCCTTCGATACGGCCTCGGTCGTCGAGATCGAGCAGGTGCTCGCAGCTGGCGCGAGCCCCGATCGCATCAGCTATGGCAATACGATCAAGAAGGAGCGCGACATCGCGCGTGCCTATGCGCTCGGCGTGCGCCTCTTCGCGGTCGATTGCGAGGCCGAAGTCGAGAAGATCGCGCGTGTCGCACCCGGCTCGAAGGTCTTCTGCCGTCTCTTGTGCGACAACAATGGCGCCGAATGGCCGCTGTCGCGCAAATTCGGCTGCGCCCCCGCCATGGCGCCGAGCGTGCTCGAATATGCGCATCGCCTCGGACTCGTCGCCTATGGTCTCTCCTTCCATGTCGGATCACAGCAGCGCAATCCGAAGAGCTGGGATGCGAGCCTCAAAGCCTCGGCCGCGATCTTCCGCGATCTCGCCGAGCGCGGCATCACCTTGCAGATGGTCAACCTCGGCGGCGGTTTTCCGACCAAATATCTCAAGAATGTGCCGGCGGTACGCGCTTATGCGCAGGCGATCTTCAAGGCGCTGCGCAAGCATTTCGGCAACCGTATTCCCGAGACGATCATCGAGCCGGGCCGCGGCATGGTCGGCAATGCCGGGATCATCGAGGCCGAAGTCGTGCTGATCTCGAAGAAGTCGGACGACGACAAGGTGAAGTGGGTCTATCTCGACATCGGCAAGTTCAACGGTCTCACCGAGACGATGGACGAGATGATCCGCTATCCGATCCGCACACCTTTCGACGACGATCGGCTGGAGCCTTGCGTGATCGCTGGCCCGTCCTGCGATTCGGTCGATGTGCTCTATGAGAAAGAGCCCTATCTGCTGCCGATCAGCCTTGAGATCGGCACGAAAGTGCTGATCGAAGGAACCGGCGCCTATACGACGACCTATTCGTCCGTGGGCTTCAATGGCTTTCCGCCGCTCAAATCCTATGTGATTTGAGAGAGATAGGGAAGGATTGCTTCAATTGGCGCGCAAGTGACCCGTGTGTGCCAATTTGCGTAAAGTTTGCATGTCCCGCAGGACCGATCCCGACCGAGGAGGCCGCCGTGACAGCAACTCCTGAAGCCATCGCTGACGCCATCGCCGCCGCCCGAGCCGCGATTCCCATCCCCCTCGAAGGTCGCGCCCTTGCGTCCATGTCCTGCGGCAAGACCGCCTTTCTGGTGGTCATGATCGGCAGCCAAGCTCTCGATAGCGATAAATTCCTCGACACCGCCCTCAATTGGCAGCCCTATATCCTCAAGGCGGAATTTCTCGCTGTCGAAGCGCCGCATGACGGCAAATGGTTCGATCTGCAACAAACCGACCCTGAGGCGCGCAAGGCCGAGGTCCGGCATGCGGCCGAAATGCTCGATTCCTTCCTCGATGCCATCCTGGCGAAGCGGCGCATACCGCCGAGCAATCTGTCGCTGGTCGGTTTCGGCGAAGGCGCCTGCCTGGCGCTCGAAGTCGGATTGCGGCGGACAGTGCCGCCCGCCGCGATCATGGCCTTTTCCGGCGCCTTCGCAGGGACCGAGACGCTCGGCACTGAGATCCGTTCGAAGCCGCCCGTGCTGCTCGTCCATGGCGATGCCGACGAGATCGTACCCTTTGCCAGCCTGGCCAAAACCAAGGAACTGTTGAAGGCGGCGGACGTGCCGGTGAAGTCCTTGACGCGCAAAGGTGTCGGCCATGTCGTCGATGACGATGCGGTGATGATCGCCGGCGATTATCTCACCAAGATCCTGGTGAAAAAGCCCGCGCACGACGATCACGATCATGACCACGACCACGAGCACTAAGGCAAGCGACACGATGGACGACGAAAAATGGCTGCAGCGGCGCTATTATGGCGGGGATTTGCCAGCCGAGGCGGAGCGCGCCCTGCATGCCGTCGGTCTCTGCTGGGAAGACGATGAAGCCGCCGAGGCGCATATCAAACACGCGCTCGCGCTCGCGCCGGATCATCTCGCGACGCATTATGGCGCCTATAAGTTTTATTATTACCGCCGCCGCCTCAACGATTGCGTGCCGCATGTCGAAGCTTGGGTCAAAGAAGGCATCAAGCGCAACAACCTGCCGCAGGATTGGCGTCAGGTGACGCCATCGCATGCGAATTTCAACGATTTCGACGGTGATCCACGGCTCTTTCTGTTCGCCATGCGCGCACTCGGCTGGCTCTTCGCCAAAATGCGCCGCTTCGATGAAGGCCGCGAGCTTTTGAACAAGGTCGCCGAATTGGACCCGCGCGACCATATGGGCGCGCGCGGCCTCATCGCCATCATCGACAGCCATGGCGAGGAAGAGGACGATCAAGGAACAAAGGAAAGCCTACCGGCTGCCAGAGCGTGAAAGAACCGACTGGCCCGCGGCTGACATAGCCCCGCTTTCAAGACGGAAGCGAGACAGACATTAAGCTGCCTCGATAAGTGAGCCATCCGCCAAAGCGACGGTTCCGATCGCCTTTGAACCCATTGCGCAAGCCAGCTATCTGACGGCGATGGTGGCAGGATTGCAACACCACCGCACGAGGATCGCCCAAGACCTCGATGCGATTGGAACAGCCGGATATTTTCTTATATTGCTCACGATTTGCCCCGCCCTCTTCGCCGACGGAATATGGGGCGAAACAAAATTTGAAAGATTTCACGTTTCCTTGAGCACCAAAGCCTTTTACAGATAAAATGATCAATTAGTGCCTGATAGGCCTAGGACATGCGCTGCGTTGGTGGGACCCTTGTCCGAACAGCGAGGCGGAACGCGCCGCAGCATGAGTTGATTTTTTTGAGCAGCGCGCATGTCTCCGCGCTTCGGATCGGGCGGCAGCAATCACGACGGGAGCAAACGCTTGAAAATTCTTCCGGTGATCATGTGCGGCGGCTCCGGCACGCGCGTATGGCCAGAGTCCCGCGAAAGCCTTCCCAAGCAATTCATTCCCTTGATCGGCGCGCTCTCGACTTTTCAGATGACGGTCGAAAATCTGGACGACGATCTGTTCGACACGCCCATCGTCATTTCCAATCAGGACTATCGGTTTCTCGTCTTCGAGCAGTTGCAGGAGATAGGCCGCAATGCGCGGATCGTGCTCGAACCGGTGCGCCGCGATTCTGGGCCAGCTGTCGCCGTCGGCGCGGAACTTGCTGCGCAGCACGCCCCCGACACCATCGTCGCGATCCTCGCAGCCGACCATCTCATCCGTGACCGGCATGGCTTCGTCGAATCCTGCCGGCAAGCCGCAATGGCCGCAATGGACGGCCATATCGTGACT
>DAIESR010000240.1 GCA_027346205.1 Beijerinckiaceae bacterium | reverse complement strand
TTGCGCATTGATGCGGCCGGCGGCCGATGTCATGGTCGAAGCGCTCGGCGCGGTCGAGATCAAGCCGCCGAAAGTTCTGTTGGTTGCCAATGTGATCGCGGCGCCCGTCACAGAACCTGAAGCAATTCGCAAGCTGCTCGTCGAGCAGGTGACGGCCACAGTCCGTTGGCGGGAGAGCGTCGTCTTCATGGCGGCGCAGGGTGTGACACTGTTCGTCGAACTCGGCGCAGGCAAGGTGCTCACCGGCCTCTTGAAGCGTCTCGTCGATACGGCCACAGGCATCGGCGTCTCGGTTCCGGCCGAGGTGGACGCGTATAAGACGGCGAGCTGACGAAGCTATTGGCTCATCAATCCATCGAGAGGCAAGATGTTCGATCTTTCCGGCAAGACAGCTCTCGTGACGGGCGCCAGCGGCGGCATCGGCGGCGCCATTGCCCGCGCTCTGCATGCTCAGGGTGCCTCCGTTGCCATCTCTGGTACGCGGGCCGAGGCGCTCGAAACACTGGCTACGGAGCTTGGAAGCAGGGTACATATCCTGCCCTGCGATCTTGCCGATTCGGCGCAAGTGGAAAAGCTCGTGCCCGCTGCGGAAGCGGCGCTCGGAACGCTCGACATTCTCGTCAATAATGCCGGCCTCACGCGCGACAATCTCTTCATGCGGCTGAAGGATGAGGATTGGGATCTCGTTCTCGCGGTCAATCTCACGGCCGCTTTCCGTCTCAACCGTGCTGTGGTCAAGGGCATGCTGAAACGCAAGTTCGGCCGGATCATCGGTATCACTTCGATCGTCGGCGTGACCGGCAACGCCGGCCAGGGAAATTACGCCGCTTCGAAGGCCGGCATGATCGGCATGTCGAAGAGCCTCGCGATGGAAGTGGCCGGCCGTAATGTCACCGTCAATTGCGTTGCGCCGGGCTTCATCGAAACTCCGATGACCGATGCGCTCAACGAGAAGCAGAAGGCGGCCATTCTCGCCAATGTGCCGGCCGCGCGGCTCGGCAGTGGGGAGGATGTTGCGGCGGCCGTTGTCTATCTGGCCAGCGCCGAAGCCGCTTATGTCACTGGCCAAACTCTTCACGTCAATGGTGGAATGGCAATGATTTAAAGGACTTGCCGGTGATCGTGTGGATTTTTGCCGGGCTCTCGCCAACCTGTTTGAAGTGTGTTACCAACCGCTAACCAGCTGGCGAAAAGGTCATTTTGGGGGGAGGTCGCGGCATATTGCGACCTTGCATGCCGGGGCCACGAAAAGGTTCATTCGCGCAAGCGGGATTCGGAAACGGATCTGTCATCGAGGGCATCCGTGCGGAAGCCTGCGGGTGACCAGCCTCGCGAATGCTTTTCGGGAGGCCGACTGTTTCAAAAGGTTAATAGGGATGAGGATTGAACGACCATGAGCGATGTCGCCGAGAGGGTGAGGAAGATAGTAATAGAGCATCTCGGCGTCGACGCCGAAAAGGTTGTCGATAATGCCAATTTCATCGAAGATCTCGGCGCGGACTCGCTCGACACTGTCGAACTCGTCATGGCCTTCGAAGAAGAATTCAGCGTCGAGATTCCTGATGATGCAGCTGAATCGATCGTCAGTGTCGGCGATGCGATAAAGTTTCTCGAAAAGGCAACAACTGCCTGATGGCTCGCGGCACCGGCGAGTACCTCGTGTCCCGATTTTCCCGACAATCCGATGCAGATCTGATTTCTGTGCTCGAATATTCGATCTTCGGATCGTGGGCGGGCAGAAAGGACAGTGTGGTGTCGGCGTCCGTTCGCAGAGTAAGCGCGCTGCGTTGGCGCGATTGTTCTGTCTGATCCGTGGAGCGGCAGCCTTTTCGACGTCACATGAAGTTGCCGTTGGCGGACAGCCGGTCCAGTGATCGGAGGTCTCGGATGAGTTGTTCGGGCAGCGCGTTTGGGGCGATGATGTGGTGAAGCATCTTGTCGAGACCCTTTAAGCTTGGCTGCGAATTGGACAGTTCTGATTCGCAGCCCTGTTCCTATATTCATTCGAGGTGCATGCGCGCGGTCGGACCTAAGTCGCCGCGTCGTGCCGAACCAGAGCGGTTTCAGGTTTGGTGGCCAACCAAATGGGTTTGAAACAGGTCTCATGTCTGAGACATCGGATATATCCGATGTCTAAAATAATGGAAAAGTCTATCAACTTTCCCAGAACATGCTCCAGAGCATTTTCAGCAAAAGTGGATACCGGTTTTGCGTCCGAAAACTCTAACTTTTTGAATGAGAGTGTTTTCCGATCGGATGGAATCATCCGATCGGAAAACACTCTAGCAAAACAAGTCGACAAGCCGCACGCGCTCGATGTTTTGTCGGCGGCGCCAATTGAGGAAACAAGGTCCATTTCATGCGCAGGGTCGTTGTTACCGGTCCCGGCATGGTCTCGCCGCTAGCCTGCGGCGTCGATGCGTCCTGGCAGAGGTTGCTCGCGGGCCAGTCCGGTGCTGGTCCCATCGTCGGCTTCGAGACTTCTGATCTCGCCTGCAAGATTGCGATGCAGGTGCCGCGCGGCGCGGGGGCCGATGGGACTTTCAATCCAGACCAATGGATGGAGCCGAAAGAGCAGCGCAAAGTTGATGATTATATCATCTACGCCGTTGCTGCCGCGACAGAGGCGCTGGCCGATGCCGGCTGGAAGCCAAAGACCTATGAAGAGCAGATCCAGTCGGGCGTGTTGATTGGCTCCGGCGTCGGCGGGCTCGGCGGCATTTACGAGACATCGGTCACTTTGCTGGAGAAGGGACCGAGGCGCGTCTCACCGTTCTTCATTTCCGGCCGCATCGTCAATCTGGCGAGCGGCTATGTGTCGATCATGCACGGGCTCAAAGGGCCGAACCATGCTGTCGCGACGGCCTGTTCGACGGGCACGCATGCGATCGGCGACGCAGCGCGTCTCATCGCGCTCGAAGACGCCGAAGTGATGGTCGCAGGCGGCGCGGAATCGGCGATCAATCGCATCGGCATCGCGGGCTTTGCCGCCTGTCGCGCTCTATCGACAAGTTACAACGATCGTCCGAAACAGGCGTCGCGTCCGTATGACAAGGGCCGTGACGGTTTCGTGATGGGCGATGGCGCCGGCTGCGTCGTACTGGAATCCTTGGAGCATGCCCAGGCGCGTGGCGCCAAGATCTACGCTGAGATC
>DAIESR010000226.1 GCA_027346205.1 Beijerinckiaceae bacterium | reverse complement strand
TATCTCATGAATTTCGATGCAGAGGTGCCTGGCGGTTCGCTGACGGATTTTGATGGGATGCTGGGTTTGGCGCCAGTCGGTGGGGCGGCGGATCATGCGGATGATCTGGAAGCGCGCTTGGCGGCCGCGCGAGAAGAAGGGTGGGCGGAAGGTGCCGAGGCTGCGCGGACGGAGGCGGCTGCTCATCTTGAGCAAGTGCGGCGAGACTTCCAGGAGGAGCTTGCCAACGAGCGGCAGAAATGGCTGCAAGAAGAGGGCGCGACGTTAAAGGAGCAACTCGCGGCAGCCCAGGAGCAGATGAAAGACGGATTGGCTGAATGTGTCGCGCGAATCCTAAAGCCATTCATCACCGAATCTTTGCGCCGGCAAATGATCGATGAGCTCGTCGAGCATGTCGGTAGCATGTCGGCTAGCCATGATGTCCGGGGAATCAAGATCAGCGGACCCGGCGATCTCATCGCAATATTGCAGGAGAAACTCTGCGACCTGCCTATCGCCATTGATTACGAGCAAAATGACAGCCTCGATGTGCGCGTGATCGCAGACGAGACCTTGATTGAGACACGGCTGCAGACCTGGATTGATCTGATCAGCGCCAAAATGGAGTAGAAGGCGTGACAGAAGAGAAGGCTCCGGAATTCCTCATCATCAAGCGGTCGCGTAGCGAAGAACATAGCGGCAGCCACGGCGCTTGGAAGATCGCTTTTGCGGATTTCATGACGGCGATGATGGCGCTGTTCCTCGTTCTCTGGCTGATCAGCGCGACGAGTGAGAAGACCAAGGCCTCACTGGCACGCTACTTCAATCCCGTGAATCTCGTCGACATGACCACGCAGAAACGCGGCATTCATGATCCGGATAAGCACGCGACCGTGGATGCCTTGCAGGACGCTGTGCCTCCGGCAGGGCCAAATGCCAAAGTCACCCAGAAAGGGAAGGAAGTCCCTCGAGAGGGCAGCGCGAAGCCTCAGCCTGCAGCGGGTCAAGTGGGTCATCCGCCCAGCCATTCCGAAGCCGCCTTGTTTCGCGATCCATATGCCGTCCTCGCAGAGATCGCGGCAGAAGGCGCCGCAACGCGAGCTGTTAACGCGCCGCCCGTTAAGCGGCCAAATGTCGGGGCGTCACCCAATTTTCAAGACCCTTTTGCCACGGCTTCGCCAGAAGTTCCGAAACCAGTGGCGCCTCAACCAACTCCACGCGACTCACATGGGGGGGGCGCTGGCGCCGGTGCGACTCCGCAGCATGACACCGCATCCGCTGCTGCAGCGGCAGCAGCTTCATCGCCGCACGCGCCGGCTGCGGCATCCGACAAATCCGTGCCGCCGCTACGATCGGGCGTGAAGGCAGAAGAAAAGGCAAGCAGCGAGCCGTCTTCTGCCGTTGTAGAAAAAAGTCAGGCGGCGCCTCCACCCAAGAGCGTGCATGTGGCCGAGAAGGCGATGCAGCCGCCCACGGATCAGCAGGCCAATATGATCGAGGCGCAGCGGCTCCAAAAGGAGATCGCGAACGCCGTCGGCAAAGGTGAGGCGTCGCCCGATATCGAGGTCAAGCCCACACCGCGAGGCATTCTCATCAGCCTCACCGACGGTTACAACTTCGCCATGTTTGCGATCGGCTCGGCCGAACCGACGCCGCGAACCCTGCAAGTTATGGAAAAGATCGCGCACATCCTCAAGAAGGAAGCGGGCACGATCATTATTTCCGGCCATACCGATGGCCGCCGCTATCGCACGCGCACCTACGACAATTGGCGGCTGTCGACGGCGCGTGCGCAAATGGCGCTTTACATGCTCGTGCGCGGCGGCTTCGACGAGAAGCGGATCGAGAGGATCGAAGGCGCCGCCGACCATGACCTGAAGGTTCCTAAAAATCCATTGGCCGCCGACAACCGCCGTATCGAAATTCTGCTGCGAAAGACGAGGTCATGAGAACGCGAGATACGATCGTCGCTGGGCTCTTCGTTGCGGTCACGGCTGTCAGCAGCGGCCGCGCGGAGACGAAGCCGCCGTATGAAATCGTTCGTTCGCTGCAGGCCCTGCATGATCAGATGGCACTGGGCAATCGAGCTGCACGGGCGGAAATGCCTCAGATCTTGCGGCGGCTCGGCGACAAGCTCATCGCTGCGAATCCGGCCGCTTGGCGCGAGCCGCGCAATGCACGCGCAGTCGTCGTCTATATTCTGAGCGGGGGTGAGATTCGAGTCGCGCAAAAGGTATTGGTAGACAAGAATTGTCCGACATCTGAAAAGCGGCTCATCGAGGGTGCGCTTGCCTATCTCGAAGGTAATAAGACCAAAGCGAAGGCCCTATTGGAAATGGTCGACCCGCGCTCGCTCGAGCCGGCGGTCGGCAGTCACATCGCATTGGCGCTAGCTGCGCTCATTGCACATGACGAGCCGAAAAAGGCGATCAAGCTGCTCGATATGGCACGTGTACTGGCGCCAGGAACCTTGGTAGAAGACGCGGCTTTGCGGCGCGAAGTTTTTCTCGCTGAAGAGACAGGGGATTTCAACAAATTCGTTGATATGGCGGGCCAATATTTACGGCGCTTCCGGCACTCCGTCTATGCCAAAAGCTTTCAGCGCGGCTTCCCGGCGGCCGTGGAGCATCTTGCGCTGGCCGGAAATGCCCAACAGCTCGCCGAACTCGGCGGGCTATTGAAGGGACTCGGCGCGCATGAAGAGTTGCGGCTCTTTCTGCACGTCGCCAAATCGGGGCTCGTCAATGGCAAAATCGATGTGGCACGATGGGCCTCGGAGAATGCCGTTGCGTTCGCGGCGAGGGACAGTGTCGCGGCGCATCGGGCGACACTTTATGACGGCGCGACATTGATCTTGACCAAGGATTATGCGCGTGGCCTCGCCGAACTCGAGAGCGTCGATGTAAGACATTTGCCGCATGATGATCTGATGCTCAGGGAGGCGGCGATTGGGGTTGCCACTGCGATCCGGCAATGGCCGAAAGTCTCGGCGGCGGAGAATAAGCAGAGCAGTGCGCCAGGCGATAAGCCACAGACGATTCAGGGCGACGGCACGAGCAGTTTCCCGGCGGCGCTCGCGGCAACCATGAATTCGGGTGAAGCAACAGTCGACCGTGCGCAGAAAATGCTGGCCGAGACGGATGTCCTTTTGGAAAGGCGGGTGCAATGAACAGCGTTGCGACTCTTCTGCATAGACTGTCGACACGGCCCTTGTCGGAACCCTCTCCGAATGATGCGCGCCGCAGCGGCACGGAGGATGCGCTCAAAGGCGATAAGGGGAAAAGCGGTAGCTTCGATGCCGTCCTCTCCGGCCTGTCCCAAAATTCATCCGGGGAACCGAAGGCGCAAGGTGCTGCGACACCGAGAGCGCCGCATATTGCGTCGATGACCGGCGAAGCGCCGACCGTCACGACAGATGTCAAAACAGCCACGTCATCATCATCCTTGACGGATTCCGAAGCGGCAGTCTCGGTGCAGGCGACGGCATCGGCAGCCGAGGTATCTTATACGGAAGCAACCAATGCACCTGTGCGCGGCAGCACAGCGGGGTCAACGAGTCCAGTGCCTTCGTCAGAGTCTTCCGATTCTGGTGCGGCAGCGATGACCAATGCTGAAGCGAGCGTTTCCGCTGCGCTGAATCGGGGTGTCGATCCGGCATCCGAGGGTCCGAATCAGGCGGTGCCAGCGGGTGCGGCTCCGGCCGTCTCGGCGACTAACGCGCCGGCGCAGAATATGCCGTCCGCTGTTGAATCTGTCGCGACTGCTGAGCCGATGAGCACCAACGCGAGTCAGCTGGGCATACAGAATTCCGCATCGCAAGGTGGACGAACT
>DAIESR010000225.1 GCA_027346205.1 Beijerinckiaceae bacterium | reverse complement strand
CCTTCGCCCGAAGACCGCTTTTGGCATCGACGGAAATCAGCTTGATGCCCGGCGGCACGCGGAACGGAACGTTCGGCTTGTCCTTCAATGCCATTTTCATGAAATCGCGGAAGATCGGCGCCGTATAAAGCGCTGCCTGGGCGGCGCGGCCGAGCGAGCGCGGCCGATCATAGCCCATGAACACGCCGACGGTGAGATCCGGCGAATAGCCCATGAACCATAGATCTTTCGCATCATTGGTTGTGCCGGTCTTACCGGCGAGATGTTTGCCCACCGCGCGAATCGATTGACCAGTGCCGAACTGAATCACGCCTTCCATCATCGAGGTGATCTGATAGGCGGTCAGAGGATCGATCACCTGCTCTCGCTTATCGATGATCTTTGGCTCCGGCTGATTGTCCCATTTCACCGCGTCGCATCCTTCGCAGATGCGCTTGTCGTGGCGATAGATCGTGTGGCCCCAGCGATCCTGGATACGATCGATCAAGGTCGCAGTGATCCTCTTGCCGCCATTAGCGAGCATGGAATAGGCCGTCGTCATCCGCATCAATGTCGTCTCGCCGGAACCGATCGACATGGAAAGATAGGGCGGCAGATCGTCATAGATACCGAATTTCTTGGCATATTCGGCGATGAGCGGCATGCCGATGTCGCGCGCGAGCCGCACCGTCATCTGATTGATCGAATGTTCGAGGCCATAACGCAGGGTGTGCGGACCAGTCGATTTGTGCTCGAAATTCGCCGGTCGCCAAACGCCGAGACCAGGACCCTGATCGATCGCGACGGGCTCATCGAGCACATTCGTCGACGGCGTATAACCATTGTCGATCGCCGCCGCATAGACGAAGGGCTTGAAGGAAGAACCAGGCTGCCGCCAAGCCTGGGTCGCACGATTGAATTCGGATTGGTCATAGGAAAACCCGCCGACCATGGCGAGGACTCGGCCTGTGAATGGATCCATCACCACGATAGCGCCACCGACTTGCGGAATCTGGCGGAGCCTGTACTGACCCGGAGTGCCTTCCAGCGGCTCGACGTAGATGACATCGCCCGGAACGAGGGACTTCCGCTCGTTCTGCCGTGTCGACCATTTGAGTCCGACGGACGCGAGATAGCCCGTCTCCCGCTCCGGTCCCACGGCACCGGAGGGCTCGTGTTTCGGCTGCAGGCCTATGCGCAATTGCTTATCGCTGCTGTCCAGCACCACCGCCAGCCGCCACGGTTGGATGTCGTTGAGCGAAGGCACCTTGGCCAGCGCCAGCCCCCAATCCTCGTTGATGTCGATATGGCGTATCGGGCCGCGGAAGCCATGTGCTTCGTCATAGCGGACGAGACCATCCACGAGGGCCCGCCGCGCCATGAGCTGCATTTTCGGATCGAGGGTGGTGCGTACCGAAAGCCCACCCTCATAGAGCTTCTTTTCGCCATAGCGCTCCAGAAGCTCGCGCCGCACTTCCTCGGCGAAATAGCCGGCGGCATAGGTGCTGGGCGACAAAACCCGCGGCGTGACGTCGAGCGGCTCAGCCTTGGCTTTGTCGCCCGCCACACGGGTGACATAGCCGTTCTCGACCATGCGATCGATGACCCAATTGCGCCGATCGATCGCCCTCTCCCGCTTGGTGAAAGGATTGTAATTGTT
>DAIESR010000224.1 GCA_027346205.1 Beijerinckiaceae bacterium | reverse complement strand
GCGATATCCAATCCGATCGTGATAAGCTCCATGACGGGCGGCCTCCTTGCCTGGTCCGACTCATTCCACCGGCCAGTGTGGCACGATGATGCCGTCGGGGGCCGTCCACCCATCAGGATGAGGGCGGTTGGAGGATCGCTTCACCCGATTGCCCTGCGCGATCCTCGCATTGATCTTGCCATACAGTTGGATAATTTCATCGCGCTGAGGAACGCGTCCAAATCAATTGCGACGCACAAAATGGCCCTTGATAACCTTTTCCAGCACCTCTCCTCTCCTCATATCCGTGGCACGACATCGACCTTCACGTCGATCTCCTGATCGCCGGCGCCGAGAACGATCCCCGCGACCGGCGAGATGTCGGCATAGTCGCGCCCGCGAGCGAGACTGATGTGATCGTCGCCGATAAGCATGCAATTGGTCGGATCGAGACCGATGAAGCCTGTCTTCTCTCCGCACCAGAGCGCCACCCAGGCATGCGTCGCATCCGCACCTTCGAGCCGCTCCTCGCCCTTTGGCGGAATCGTCCGGATATAGCCGCTGACATAGGCGGCGGGCAGGCCGATGCCGCGCAGCGCGGCGATCATGATATGGGCGAAATCCTGGCAGACGCCGGACCGTTTCTCGAAAGCCTCCCAGAGCGGTGTGGAGACGACCGTGGCCTTCGGGTCATAGGTGAAATCATTGCGCATGCGATGCATGAGATCCTTCGCGGCTTCGAGCACCGGACGGCCGGGCAGAAAGCTTTCCGCTGCGTAATCGGCGGCGGGGCGAAAGCGTGGTACGAAGCGGCTCGGAGCGAGGAAATGCGCCGGCGAGTTGGAGCTGAGCGAGGCGCTGTTTGAGGCTGCTTCGCGCACCGCTTCCCAGAGCGGCGTCGTCTGCGGTTCGGGCGCCGGCTCGCGCGCGATATCGACGGTTGCACTTGCCTCGACGGTCAAGTGCCGATGCGGTGTCGAGATTGTCAGCGACGTCACGCGATTGCCGAAGAAGCAGCGCCGCTCGACCATCTCGCGCGGGTTTGGATCGATCGAGAGCTTGGTCGCGAGCACCTTCTGGCCGGGCTCGTCATGCGGCAGAAGCCGCAGGGCGCAATGGCTGAAGGTGACGGTCGAGCCATATTCATACAAAGTCACATGGCGGATGTCATAGATCACGCGAGCCCACTCGATTTGTCGGCGCGTGCCGCATGGGGCCCGTGCAGGAAATAGCGCGCGGCGATCGCGTCGGCGAGGCCGAGCAGCATCTGCTCGAAGGCGAGGATCCGGGCATTGTCGAGCTGGCGTGCAACCGCGGTCGCAATATCCGCCGAGAGTTTCAGGGTCATCCGGCGCGGCGTTTCCAGCATGCCGTCGTCGCTCAGGGTCGGCAGGCCGGCGAGATGATCGGCGAGCCGTTCGACCTGGAAGGCGACTGATCGGGGGTTGAAAGTATCGAGCAACGCCATGTCACGCACCGGCGCCAGTGCCACGCCCATCATATAGCGCGAGCGATAGGTGATCGGTGAATCGATGAGGTCGAGCAGCAGGTCGAGATCTTCGGCCGGGGCATCGGCATAGCCGAAATGGCGGGTGAAGCGGCAGCTGTTGATCGCGCGCTCGATGCGCCGGCCGATTTCGAGGAAATGCCAGCCAGCGCCGCGGTTCATGTTTTCCTGGGCCAGCCCGGCAATGGCGGCGATCGTGTGCAAGGCGGCCTCGGTGCGCTCGATGACTTCGGCTTCGGCGCGCAAATTCTGTTTGTCGCGATTGAGCCCGATGGCCAATTCATCGATCAGCCGCCATGTATCCGTCGAAAGTCGCTCCCGGATGAAGGAGGCGGCCCGATGTGCGTCGCGGACCAAGGAAAGCGCCGAGCCATATTCCTCTTCGCTGTGCAAGGCTGTGGCGGCGAGCTGTAGGGGCTCGCTGATTGGAGGCTTGGCGGGCACACAGCCCCAGGCGACGAAGAGACTGCTGATGCGTTCCACGACCCTTTGCGGATTGTTCTGCGCATCGGTGTCGATCATCCGCCCGGCAAGGCAACGGATGAGGCGCAAGGTCGCCTCGGCCCGTTCGAGATAGCGGCCGAGCCAGAACAAATTATCGGCGGCGCGGCTTGGGAGATTGCCCATCAGCCGGCGAATGCGGATCGTTTCATCCGTCGGCAGCAAGGTTACGTGCTCGACCGGTGCATCGGCGAGCACCCAGACATCCGCTGAGCGCACGCCTTCGCCCATGGAAACGGCGCGGGCATCATGCCTGTCGGAAATCCGGCAGAAGCCGCCGGGCATCACCGTCCAGCCATCTTCGGTGCGTGCCGCATAGACGCGCAGCACAAAGGGTTGTGGTGTCAGCTTGCCATTGTCCCAGACCGGCGTCGTCGATAGTTTGACGACCTCCTGGCCGACGAAATCCATGCCGCGCCGCTTGATATCGGCGATCAGCTGCTTCTTCTCCGCAGCCGAAAGCGCCGCGCCGATGACAGCCTGATTGGGAGGATGGTTGAGAACCGGATTGCCATAGGCGCCGGTGATCGCCATGCCGTCGAGATAGGCGATCACATCCTCCTGTTCGTGCTTCTGACCGCACCACCAGGTGGCGACATTGGGCAGATGCAGATCCTCGCCGAGGATGCGCTGGCACAGCCGCGGCAGAAAGCTCAAGAGCGCTGGCGTTTCGAGAACGCCGGAGCCGAGCGCATTGGCCATCACCACGCCACCGTTGCGCAAGGCTTCGACGAGACCGGGCACGCCCAAACGCGATCTGCCATTGAGTTCGAGCGGATCGCCGAAGTCGGAATCGATGCGCCGCCAAATGACATCGGCGCGTTTCAAGCCGGCGATGGTGCGGACATGGATCTGTCCGCCTCGCATCGTGAGATCGCCGCCTTCGACGAGGAGAAAGCCGAGATAGCGGGCGAGATAGGCCTGCTCGAAATAGGTTTCATTATAGGGGCCTGGCGTCAACAGGCAGATGCGTGGATCGGAGCGCGTGGCCATTGAGGTCAGGCCGCGGCGAAACGCCTGGAAGAAGGGCGCAAGCCGCTCGACATTCATATCGCGATAGAGCGCGGGGAAGGCGCGCGAGAGCACCAGGCGGTTCTCCAGCGCATAGCCCGCGCCCGACGGCGCCTGGGTGCGGTC
>DAIESR010000136.1 GCA_027346205.1 Beijerinckiaceae bacterium | reverse complement strand
CATCAAGTTCAGAGCATTTTCGGCCACATGCACATCGACGGTCCTTGCGGCACGTTCCCAATGATGGGGCTGCGGGTCTCGCGCCTGATAGGCCGCCGCATCGCTCTGCTCGGCGAAGCCGCGCATGTCTTTCCGCCGCTTGCCGCGCAAGGCCTCAATTTGAGCCTGCGCGATACGGCGTCATTGGTCGATTGCGTGGACGCGGCGCGCGCGCGCGGCGAAGATATCGGCGGAGCGGCGACGCTTGCCGCCTATGCCGATGCGCGCCGGCCCGATATTTCCCTGCGCACCCATGGCATCGACATATTGAACCGCTCGCTGCTCGCGGATTTCCTGCCCGTCGATCTTGTGCGCGGCATGGGATTTCTCGCCTTCACCATGATCGGGCCCTTGCGCCGCGCAATCATGCGCGAAGGAATTCTGCCACAAAGCCATTTGCCTCCCCTGATGCAAAAGCCACGTTCGTTTCCGGTCGCAGACATCACGCAAGCCGCAGCGGACGGATGGCACCGCCAATCCTCCTGACGCACCTCACCTCTACTGGTCCACCAGTAGACATGATGCGCGATGATTTCATCGCCTTTGCACAGCCTTAAAAAGATTGGGGCTGCCGGCACGGACCAATCGAGAAAAAGCTGCTGGACTTTTCCGGGCGAGACGTGGTGCAACCCATGATGAAGAGCTGACGTAGCTCGCCTAGTCGTGCGATGCTCGGCCTCCGGCACCGCTTGCCGTGCCACGAAGACGCCCGGCGAAACGATGGTGACGCAGAAGGATTTGGGACCGCGCCCTATGCCGAACGCCACCACGGCCGGACGCTTTCTTGCGACACGATGGCTTGCGGCCAGATGGGACGGCGTGTCCGTGCGTTACAGGCTCGAAGATCTCGCTTTCGGCCTCGCGGGACTATGCTTCAAAGCCCTGCCGATCGAAACCGCATCCTGGCTTTCGGGATTGATTTGGCGCCGGCTCGGCCCGCGCCTCGGCAGTCGCCGCCAGATTCGGGCGCTTGCCAATCTCGCCCTCGCCTTTCCGGAAAAATCCGAGGCCGAACGCACCGCCCTGGCTGTCGCCATGTGGGAAAATCTCGGTCGCACTTTCGCCGAAACCTTTCGGCTTGCCGAGATTGCGGTGAGCGACAGGCTCGATGTCTTGGAGCCGTCGGGATTTAAACGCGACGGCGCAGCGCGCATCGTCTGCGCGGCGCATCAGGGCAATTGGGAGATCGCCGTACTCGCCATCTCCTCCGCCGCGGAAGCACGGCCCGCCGGCGTCTACCAACGCATTAAAAACCCACTGGTCGACGCGCGCGTTCGGCAGATGCGCAGCTTTCTCTATCCGGGCGGACTTTACCCAAAAACGCCCGCAGCGCCGCGCCAGCTCATCCGTCATGCGCGCGAGGGGGGCACGCTTGCGGTCCTCGCCGATCAGCGCGACATGCGCGGCCCGCACGTGAATTTCTTCAACCGGCCGGCACCATCGACGCCCTTCCCCGCCATGGTCGCGCGGACTCTGGGCCTGAAGCTCTATGCCGGCGAAATCGTCCGCAAGCCCAATGTGCGCTTCGACATCAGGCTCGTCGAAATTCCCGTACCGCAGACAGCGGATCGTGAAGCTGATATCGTCGCGGCAACAGCCGCTCTGCAGGCCGAGTTCGAGCGCAGCATCAGGCGCCATCCTGAGCAATGGATGTGGTCGCACCGGCGCTGGGGTTAAACACTCTTTCGATTGCCCGAGGATCGTCGCCGTGCAGATCGCCACATGGAACGTCAATTCTGTTCGGCAGAGAACCGAGCATCTCCTGCGCTATCTCAAGGAGGTCAGCCCGGATGTGCTCTGCTTGCAGGAGTTGAAATGTGTCGACGAGGCCTTCCCGCATATGGAGGTCGAAGCCTGCGGCTATAATGTCGCCGTGCATGGCCAGAAGGCTTTCAACGGCGTCGCTATTCTGTCGAAGAGCCCGATAGAAGTGATGCGCGGCCTGCCGGGCGATGATGGTGATACCCACGCCCGCTATATCGAAGCGACAGTGCAGCATGGCGAGGGCATCGTCAGGATTGCCTGTCTCTATTTGCCGAATGGCAATCCGCCGGACACAGACAAATATGCCTACAAGCTCGCCTGGATGGACCGGCTCGTCAGCCATGCCAAGCGGCTGCTCACCTTGGAGGAACCGTTAATCCTCGCCGGCGACTATAATGTCATTCCCGAGCCGCGCGATTGCTATGATCCGGCAGCCTGGATGGGCGATGCACTCTTCCTGCCGCAGACACGGCAAAAATTTCGGGCGCTCGTCAATCTCGGCTTCACCGATGCACTGCGAGCGACAAGTGATGCCGCTGGACTCTACACGTTCTGGGATTATCAGGCTGGCGCCTGGCAGAAGAACAAAGGCATAAGGATCGATCATCTGCTGCTCTCGCCCTATGCCGCCGATCGGCTGCTCAATGTGACGATCGACAAGGAGCGGCGCGGCGAGGATAAGCCATCGGATCATGTGCCGATCAGGATCGAGCTTGCATGAAACGCTGGCTGCCTCATCGTGACAGACCCTAGGTGACGGCCGTGCGCGCCGCCGAGCGGAGACCGCGCACTTCTATAAACAGCGCAGCAGCGCCTCGTCCGCGGCCGCTGGCGCAGAGGCTCGACTGATCTTATCTTTGCGTCATCAAGTGTTTTGAGAAGTAAAACTGCGTTAAAACATGTTCCGGAAAAGTTGAACGACTTTTCCGACAAGAACATGCTCCAGCTTTTTGATTTTGAGCGTTTTTCTCTCGACCAGATGATTCCATCCGGTCGGAAAACGCTCTAAAGCCGAGATCTCGCGTCCATCGACCTTCGCGCTTACGCAAGAAGCGCAAGCCTCCACGGCTGAGGGATCAACCAAAACCGACTACTTTCCCGCTTCGAGGTCCTGTGATCGACAAATTGGAATTCTTCATCGCCGTGGCGCGCGAACAGAGTTTCAGCCGCGCCGCCGAAACCTGCGGTGTTACGCAGCCGACCTTGTCGGCAGCGATCAAGCAATTGGAAGACACGCTCGGCGTGCTGCTCGTCAATCGCAGCTCGCGTTTCCATGGGCTGACGGCCGAAGGCGAGCGCGTCCTCGAATGGGCGAAGCGAATCGTCGGCGATGCGCGCGCCATGCGCCAGGACGTGCGCACCTTGAAGAGCGGCCTTGTCGGCCATTTGCGGATCGCGGCGATTCCGACCGCGCTTACGATGGTCGCCCAGCTCACGACGCCCTTCCGCACCAAACATCCGAACGTGCGGTTCAGTGTGCGCTCAATGACCTCAATCGAAATCCTCGCCGCGCTGGACAATCTCGAAATCGATGCCGGCATCAGCTATCTCGACAACGAGCCGCTCGGCAATGTCCGAAGCCTCCCGCTCTATATAGAACGTTATAGGCTCGTGACTTTCGCCGACAGCCCCTTTGCGGAGCGCAGCAGCATCAGCTGGGCAGAGGTCGGCCGCATCCCCCTCTGTCTGCTGACACCCGACATGCAGAACCGTCGTATCATCGACCATCTGCTCAAAAGCACCGGCAATGAAGCCGCGCCTACGCTTGAATCGAACTCCGTCATCGCGCTTTTCGCTCATGTCCGTACAGGGAAATGGGCCAGCATCATGGCCGAAAAGCTCGTCGAAACGCTAGGGCTCATCGAACCTATTCGATCGATCCCAATTGTCGAGCCAGAGGTGGTTCATCAAATCGGCCTCGTTGTGCCCTTTCGCGAGCCGATGGCTCCACTCGCCGCAGCAATCTTCAGTGAAGCAAAAAGTTTTGGCGCACTACAAAATCCTATCGACTGAGAGCAATTTATAGAAAAAGCCAATAACACCACGGAACGGCTTTATTGATCTCGATCAGAGGAAGTTTAAACTTTTTCCACATAAGATCGATTTGCCAGATACCTGAGGAAACCACGCTCAGGAAACGGGGGAACGCATCGATCGGCAATGCCGAATTGCGGGGCCGCTTGTCCCGGCTCGATATCGAGCGGCGAAAGCGAAACAGTCGCGGAAGCTGCCTAGCTATTGGTGGAAACATGCCCAAGACCCCGGTCTTTGACGAAGGCCGTGCCCGACAGATCATCGCCGAACATCTCGACCTCGAAGGCCCGCTCCTCCCAATTCTTCATGCATTCAACGAAGAGTTCGGCTTCGTGAGCGATTCTGCGGTGCCGCTGATCGCCGACACGCTCAAACTAACCCGCGCCGAAGTGCATGGGGTCATTACTTTTTATCATGACTTCCGGCGCGAGCCTTGCGGTCGGCATGTGCTGAAGATCTGCCGCGCTGAAGCTTGTCAGAGCCTCGGCAGCGAAGCAATCGCTCGCGGCGCTCTGGCCGAACTCGGTGTCACTTGGCACGGCACGACGAAAGACGGCGAGATCAGTGTCGAGCCTGTCTATTGTCTCGGTCTCTGCGCCAGCGGTCCCTCCGCGCTTCTCGACGATCTGCCGATCGGCCGGTTCGATAAGGCGAAGCTTACTGAAGCGATTGGCGAGGTAAGCGCAGCATGACCCGGGTTTTTGTCCCCAAAGATGTCGTCGCCCTCGCGCTTGGCGCCGACCGGATAGCACGCAAGATTTCGGAACTCGGCGCGGCGCGCGGCGCAACGGTCGAGATCGTCCGCAACGGTTCGCGCGGCATGTTCTTCCTCGAGCCGATGATCGAGGTCGAGACGCCGTCCGGACGCATCGCCTACGGGCCTGTCAGCGCTTCCGATGTCGCCTCTCTTTTCGATGCCAACTTCCTCAATGGCGGCGCGCATGCGCTGCGGATCGGCAAGGCGGAAGAGCATCCCTATCTCGCCAAGCAGACGCGGCTCACCTTCGCCCGTTGCGGCATCACCGATCCTTTGTCGCTTCAGGATTATGAAGCGCTCGACGGTTGGCGTGGCCTTAGCCGTGCCCTGGCGATCGGCCCTACGGCGATCATTGCCGAGGTGACGCAATCGGGCTTGCGCGGACGCGGCGGCGCGGGTTTCCCGACCGGCATCAAATGGAAGACCGTGGCCGATTGCGCAGGCGATCGCAAATATGTCGTCTGCAATGCCGACGAGGGCGACAGCGGCACTTTCGCTGACCGCATGGTGCTGGAAGGCGATCCTTTCATGCTCATCGAAGGCATGGCGATCTGCGCCGTCGCCATCGGAGCCAAGAAGGGCTACGTCTATTGCCGTTCCGAATATCCGCATGGGGCGAAGACGTTCAACGAGGCGCTGCGTCTCGCCCGCGAGGCCGGCTGGCTCGGCAATAATATCAAAGGCTCGGGCTTCAGCTTCGACATCGAGCTTAGAATGGGCGCCGGCGCCTATGTCTGCGGCGAAGAAACCGCCCTGCTCGAAAGCCTCGAAGGCAAGCGTGGCATTGTCCGCGCCAAGCCGCCGCTGCCGGCGCACAAAGGCCTGTTCCAACAGCCGACCGTCGTCAACAATGTGCTCTCCTTCGCTGCGGCACCTTTCATTCTCGCCGAAGGCGGCGCTGCCTACGCGAGCTTTGGCATGGGCCGCTCGCGCGGCACCATGCCTTTGCAGATCGCCGGCAATGTCCGCTATGGTGGGCTTTTCGAGACAGCCTTCGGCCTGACGCTCGGTGAAATCGTCGAAGAGATCGGCGGCGGCACCTTGTCCGCCCGACCGGTCCGTGCCGTGCAATGCGGTGGCCCGCTCGGCGCCTATTTTCCGAAGGCGCTTTTCGATACGCCCTTCGACTATGAGGCTTTCGCGGCCAAAGACGGGCTCATCGGCCATGGCGGTCTCGTCGTGTTCGACGATACGGTCGACATGGCGGAAATGGCCCGTTTCGCAATGGAATTCTGCGCAATCGAGAGCTGCGGCAAGTGCACTCCTTGCCGGATCGGTTCGACGCGCGGCCAGGAGACTATCGAGCGTCTGATGAAGGGCGAGAATATCGCCGGCAATCTGACGCTCTTGGAAGATCTCTGTCAGACCATGAAATTTGGTTCGCTCTGTGCTCTGGGCGGTTTTGCGCCCTATCCTGTCACCAGCGCACTCCGCCACTTCCCGGAAGATTTCCAGCCCCATATGGCAGCAGCGGCGGAATGAGGACGAAGGCCATGACTCTCATCCACGAGACCGATTACGGCACGCCCGCCGCTCAATCCGAACAGCTCGTCACGCTCACGATCGATGGCGCGCCGATCAAAGTGCCCGCCGGCACGTCGATCATGCGCGCGGCCATGGAGATGGGCACCGAAATCCCGAAGCTTTGCGCGACTGACATGCTCGAGCCCTTCGGCTCCTGCCGCCTCTGCCTCGTCGAAATCGAAGGACGCAACGGAACACCTGCTTCGTGCACGACTCCTGTCGCGCCGGGCATGGTCGTCAAGACCCAGACGGAGCGGCTGAAGGCGCTGCGCAAGGGCGTGATGGAACTTTATATTTCTGACCACCCGCTCGATTGTCTGACTTGCGCCGCCAATGGCAATTGCGAATTGCAGACGCAAGCGGGCGCTGTCGGGCTGCGCGAAGTGCGCTACGGCTATGAGGGCAAGAACCATCTGAAGGATCAGAAGGACGTCTCGAACCCCTATTTCGCCTATGATCCGTCGAAATGCATCGTCTGCAATCGCTGCGTCCGCGCCTGCGAGGAAGTCCAGGGTACTTTCGCGCTGACGATCGACGGCCGTGGCTTTGCGAGCCGCGTGTCGCCGGGCCAGGCAGAGCCTTTCATGGACTCCGAATGCGT
>DAIESR010000133.1 GCA_027346205.1 Beijerinckiaceae bacterium | reverse complement strand
GGTCCCTTGAACACGCTGGCGCTCAACATCGGCTATCATAATGAGCATCATGATTTTCCGGAGGTGCCATGGATGCGTCTGCCGGCCTTGAAGCGGATGGCGCCGGAATTCTATGATCATCTCAAGACGCATAAATCTTGGACGAAGCTGTTTTTTAGCTTCATCTTCGATCGGCGCTACACGCTTTACTCGCGCGTCGACCGCAGTGCTGCGAATATGGCGCGACAGACGTAGCGCCCCGCGCGCACTGCTTCTTTGAGAAAATCTGTCGGGCTCAGCTCGTGGGCTTTGCCTTCGGTGTACGCTTGAACGTTTCGCGTCGGCCGAAGATTGTCTGCACGATCGAGGGCGCGTTGGAGAGACTCACATAGACCATCAGCGGCGGTACCGAGGTGACTGTCTTCAGATATTCCCAGAGCGTCCCGCGCCGCAGGATGAGATAGGGCATGAATGTCATGCCGACGGCGACGAGCGTGATCAATACCGCCATGAATCCCAAGACCGGCAGGTAGGGGCGTGGGTCGAAATTATTCAACACGACGCAGATCAGAAACGATACCGTCGCGACCGCCGCGCAGGGATAAAAGGCCTGGATAAGAATCAGAGCGCTTGCCGAGAACTTGCCGCCAAGTGTCCAGTCCGAGGCCCAGACTCTGGAGAGCAATTTACGGGCGACCTCCACGAAGCCATTCGACCAGCGGCGCTGCTGGACGCGCCAATGGCGCACGCGCTCGGGCACGAGGCCGGGCACGGGCGGCTCCATGAGGAAGATTCCGTGCCAGCCGGTAAGCTCGGCGCGGACGGTGAGATCGAGGTCTTCGCAGAGGGAGTCCGCCGACCAGCCGCCGGCCTCGTTCACCGCTTCACGACGCCAGAGCCCGCCCGTGCCATTGAATTGAAACAGCCAGCCGGCGCGGTAGCGCGTCGCTTGTTCCATAGCGAAATGCGCGTCGAGCAAGAGCCCTTGTGCCCGTGTGAGCCAATTCGTGCGATAATTAGAGAATTCGCAACGCGATTGAAGAAAGCCCGCATGCGGATCGGCGAGCAGGAAGGGCACGGTCGCGCGCAGCCAGCTGCGCGGCGGCCGAAAATCGATGTCGAGCATGGCGATGATCGGCGCATCGCTTTGGGCGAGCCCCGCCGCGAGAGCGCCGGCCTTGTAGCCGTTGCGGTTTGCGCGTCGCAGATGCACGACGTCGAAGCCCTCGGCACGAAGCTCTTGGGCAACGTAATCGGCCAGGGCGGATGTCTCGTCGGTACTATCGTCGAGGAGCTGAATGTGCAGCTTTTCGCGCGGCCAATCGAGATTGGCGGCAGCGCGCAGCGAGTCGGCGGTCATCTCGCCTTCATTGAAGGCGGGGATTTGCACGAGGACATGCGGCAGATCCGCGTCCGCGATTCTCGCCGGCGGCAGCGGCACGCGCCAGCGCGAGCCGGTCACGAGTTCGATGATATTGATGGCGATCAGCCAGAGAAAACTGCCGCCGACGAACAAGAGGCCCAGGATGGCGAGCGTCAGAATGATCTCGAAAACGAACCGCAGGAATTCAATGACGATCAAGGATGCATTCCTTCCGGAGCCTTTCTTCGTGACCGCTCATCTCGACCAGGCGAATGCCAAGTGAGGCTTTGGCAGCGCGTCTGTTTTGCGCCTGAAGCGATAAGCTCGATCCGCCCGCAGTGCCGCAGCGTCGATTTGGCATGATCAGGCCGCATAGCCGCATTGCGTTATCAGCTCGAAAGCAGGCTCTCTTTCAAATGGACAGAGCATGTCCTTCATCGGAAAATGCTCTAGCGTGCCGCAAGTCATGAGGTGGCGGAGCCGATCGATCGCTGAGATCGGCGGAGACTTGAACACAAAAAAGCCGGATGAAACAAGCGCGGAATGGCTCCGCGGATGTGCTTATCACGGCACCCTTTCTTTTGTTTCTGGTACGTTCGCGTCGATCCGGGCCATGATCTTGTCGTAGAGCCGTGCCGGCAGGGCGCGCCCGAGCCATGCGGCTGCATAGAGTGGCCAGGGAAAGGCGATCGTCGCCTTGCCGTGGGCGAGCCCGTTCTTGATGATCTCCGCCGCCCGCCTGTCGCTGATCTCGAGCGGCTTCATCGCCGTGATCGAATCGTTCAATGGCGTCTTGACGAAGCCCACGATGGCGAGACTGACACAGAGTCCACGCCGCTCGAGCCGGCCGCGCAGCGAATCCGCATAGGCATGGACTGCGGCTTTGGTCATGCAATAGGCGGGCGAATGATGCAGGCCACGCAGCCCTGCGATGGAGCCGATAAAGGCGATTTGTCCATGCCCGCGCTCGGACATGGGCGTGATCAAGGGCTCGACCGTATTCAAGACGCCGATGAGATTGGTCGCCATGATGGCGCGCACCGCTAGCGGGTCCTCGGCGAGCGCATCGGGCGCAAGGCCCGTGGTGATGCCGGCATTGGCGATCACGAGATCGAACGGATGTTGCGCATCCGCCGACGTGATCCAGGCATTCATGGTATCGCGGTCGCGCACATCGAGAGAGACGGGCTTTGCGATTGCGCCTTTGGTTGCGACGGCTGCCGCGGTTTCGGCGAGGCGTGTCTCGTCGCGCCCGATCAAGGCGAGATGTGTGCCTTCCTCGGCATAGGCGAGGGCGAGCGCGCGGCCGATGCCGCTCGATGCCCCGGTGATGAGAACCGAACGCGGTCTGCGCATGTCACCCGACCGTCTTGAGGATCGTTGTCGCCTCGGCGAGGAGCGCGATTTCCCGCCGCTCGTTATACATCATCAAGCGGAGAAGGAATTTCGTCTTTTCGTCGCCTGTTCCTGGCGTGATCTGCGCGACCCGGCCCGAAATTTCGACCGTCTCGCCAAGAAAAATCGGGCGCAGAAATTTGCTCGCGAGGCGGATGAGCGTCAGATCAGGGCGCCAGATTTCGAGAGCGGATTCGAATTGGCTCATCAAGAGCATGCCATGCACGGGCGGCGCCTTGAGACCGGCGCGCTGCGCGAGCGAGGGGTCGAGATGAATTGGATTGTCATCGCCTGATGCAGCCGCATAGCCGCGCAAATCGTCCAAGTCGCAGGGGCCGAAGCTTTGCGGGGAAAATTTTTCGCCGATCTTCGGTGGCTCATTGCCGATCTCGGCCACGACATGATCCCTGGCCAGCGTCATGTGTGGTTCTCCGCGCCGTCAGTGCGGATGATCCGCAGGATCATTTCCATTTGCAGGCACGGCTTTGCGTCGCCAATCTCGGCGCGCAAGATGAGACGCGCAGGCTCGAACTCGCGTGTCAGTTCGACCATCATCTGATAGTCGACCTCCAAGTCGAGCGGGCGCTCATAATCGAAGCTCTGCGATTCATGGATCGGCACCCAGGCCTCCATGTTGATCAGTGCTGGGCCGGCAGCGCGTATGTCGGGATGTGTCAACCAGCGCACAGGGTAGGTGAAGGGGAGCTTGTTGTTCTCCAGTGCGCCGGTTTCGCGGCGGAAAGCTTCGACCTCCGCGATGCCCGCGCGCACATGAATCGGTCCAAGCCGGAGCGACGCGGGTGATAAGTCTTGTCGCAAAGTCGCGTCTTGCCGCGAAGCATTAAGCGTCCCGGCTGCTTCCCCTGATGCTTCGGGACGCTGCTCCGCCATGGGCCTCAGGCCGCTTCCGTGCGCCGGACGACGAGGGTCGCATTGATGCCGCCGAAGGAAAAGGAATTGGAGAGGGCAGTGCGCAGCGACAAGGGGCGCGCCTCATTCGGGATGGGGTCGACCGGACATTTTTCATCCGGCGTGCGCCAATTGATTGTCGGGGGCGCGACGCCCTCGCGCAAAGCATTGATCGTGATCAAGAGTTCGAGCGCGCCGCCGGCGCCGAGGCCATGGCCATGGATCGGCTTCGTCGACGAGATCGGCACATGCGGCAGCCGCTTGCCGAAGATCATGCCGAGCGCTTCCGATTCCGTCGAATCATTCACCGTCGTGCCGGTGCCATGTGCATTGACGTAATCGATTTCTTCCTCGGAGACGCCGGCGTCGGCCAAGGCATAGCGCATCGAGGCCGCGGCACCTTGCGCATCGGGACGCACAACGTCCTTGGCATCGCTCGACGTGCCATAACCGGCGATCTCCGCGAGTGCGGCGGCGCCGCGTGCCGTGGCGACTTCTTCTGCTTCAAGAATAAAAACACCAGCACCCGCGCCGAGCACCATGCCATTGCGATCCTTGGAAAAGGGTCGACAGACAGTAGGCGTCAGCACACGCAGGCCTTCCCAGGCGAGCATAGCGCCGATCGTCACGCAATCTTCGGTGCCGCCGACAATCGCCCGGTCGATCATGCCTGAGCGGATCATATGAAAACCGATGCCAATCGCTTGCGATGCCGAGGAACAGGCACTCGCAACCGCAAAACACGGGCCCGTCGTGCCGTAGCGCATGCTGATCGTCGACGGACAGGCGCTGGCGATGAGACGCGGCACCGTAAAAGGATCGGGCCTGGCCTGGCCGACATGGACCGCGTAGAGCCCGTCCTCGATCGAATTCATTCCGCCGATCCCGGTGCCGATAATTGAGGCGGTGCGCGGACCCATGCGTGTTTCGCGCGACAATCCCGCCTGCGCCACGGCCTCATCGGCGGCAACGATCAGATAGCTCGTGACCGGATCGCAAAATGGCAATAAACTAAATTCAATATACGCCGCAGGATCGAAGTCGCGCACTTGCGCCGCGTGTTTGATGCGGTTGCGCGAAGGACGCGGAAAAACAACCTCGCCTATGCAGGAACGTCCGTCGCGGGCTGCTTCCCATAATGCCTTCGCGCCAATACCTGCTGCCGAGACGGCCCCCATGCCGGTGACGACGATCCGTCTTGTCGTGCCCATTCACTTCGTCTCTTGGCCGAGGCTTGCCTCTGGGCTGATGTTTTTCTCTTTGCTGATGTAAGTCGCCATGGCGTCGATCAAGGTCTTCACATCCTTGGCTTCGTGGAATGGTCCATCCATCGGAATATAGACGTCGAATTTATCTTCGAGCGCCGTCAAGATCATCACGATGTCGATGGACTTCAATCCTAAGCTCTCGATCGTGGCATCGGGCTGGACTTTCTCACGCTCGATCATGCCCTCGCTGACGATCACGTCAATGATCTGATCGACGAGCTCAGTCTGTTCGGGAATTTTCGTTTCCACCGATGACTCCCTTGATCACTCTCGATTTGGTCCCCGCCGACGCGAGGATGGAATGCTATAAGCTGTGTTCGTTGGTTCAGCTGCTGGTATGCCAATAAAACCACAGATCGCAACATCGGAACCAGACTTTACGCGACGCGTGGTTCGGCTCAAGCAAAATTGCAACCGCAAGATGGATTAATTCTTACTGCCTTGGCTTTCCATTTGCTGCTTCAGGATGAGAAGCTTTGCAAAGGGTGAATTGGGGTCCGGTTGGCGCTCGCGCGGCTTTTCGGTCGAAGTAAATGAGCCATGCCGGCGCTCGCGCCTGTCGTCATTGCGGTGGTTTTGCCGCGTCCCTTCATGTGACGCTTCACGACGCTGATCTTTGTTCCTGTCTTCGTGGCGCTTCTCATGCCGCGGTCTCTGATGTTCGCCTTGTGCTTGCGCCGAAACGGCAGCTTCGGCTCCATCGTTGGGTCGCGCCGCTTCCGCTTGATGTTTGCGGTCCGGCCGCGATCTGTCGCCGCGCTCGCGATGCGCTGGTGCCGTGGCCCCATTGGGGCCACGCCGGCCTTGCTCTGCCGCTTGTGCGCCATGTGGTGTCACATTTTGTTGTGGAGGCTTGCGCTGTGGTCGCCGCTCCCGACGGGCGTGATGCTGGCGATGTGGCCGCCAAACCTCGATCAGCGATACTTCGGCCTCTGCTACTTCAGCCGCTGTTGTTTCAGCGTCTGGTGCGTCAGCGTCTGATGTTCCAGCCTCCGCTGCTTCAGTTTGCGACTCGGGCTCGGCCTCCGCCGATACCGCTGGCTCCTCTACGGATGCTGCATCTATATCAGCCGAAGGCGCCTCCGCCATTTCAACATCTGTGGCGCCGGACTCGGCAATGTCGTCGCCGGCCACTTCTTCGAGCCCGCTGTCTTGCGTCGCGGGTTCGTTCATCGCGGCGTCGAATGCGGGTGCTTCACTGGCTAAGGTCGATGTCTCAGCCGAGGCCACTTCGCTGTCGTCGCTGTGCTTTTGCGTGACGCCGGCATCGTGGGCGGGTTGGGCCGGCTCCATCGCTGCCTTGGGAACCAGCGGCGCGGTGATCGCCGGGCCTTTGCGCTGCTCGCTGACATAGCCGAGCGAGCGCAGAATGGAAGCAAAGCTTTCTCCCGAGCAGCCCACGAGCGAAGTCATTCCCACGGTGACGACAAATCCGTCGCGGTCGGCGGCGCCTGGCGGCGGCTCTCCGGCGGTGAGCCCGGGACGATAGGCGACAGCCGGACGAATGAGATCGGCGAGCCGCTCCAGAATATCGACACGCACGGCGCGATCGCCGCAGACGCGGAAACCCGCGGCGCGGTAGAGGCCTTTCGGCACCTCTTTGTCGGCGACAAAGGACGTCCGTCCGGAAGCGGCGAGATGCGGCACTTCCGCGAGCTCTTTTCCGCCTTCTCCGGCACTGTGCTTCAGCGCCCAGAGCTGAACGGCGAGCGCCCGCGGCGCTGGCTTCATGAGCGCTGGCAGATAAAGGTGATAAGCGCCGAAACGCACGCCGAGCTTTCGCAAGGCGGCGCGTGCCTCTTGTGTCAATGTCTTGACATCATCGGCAACCTGAGTGCGGTCAAGAACACCGAGCGCATCGGCGATCTGGAAGGCGACGCCGCGCGCAATACCTTCGAGTCCTTCGCCTTTTTCTAGGTCGAGCAGCGGGCCGAGCAGGCGCTTGACGTGCTGTGCGAGCCAGAGATCGAGGCGTCGCAGCACCAGTTCGAGAGACTGGCCCGTGAGTTGCTCATCGGCAAGCACATGGACACGCGCTTCGAGGAGATGCTCGGCTGCTGCGATCTTTCCGATCGGTTCGCCGAGCCAGCGGATGATCCCGTCATTGGCGAGGACAAAAGCCTCGTCGACGGCCTCATGCACGCGCGCCGCCCGGCTTTCGATCTCGCTCGCCAGGGCTTTCTGCGCAGCGGCATTGAGCGCCTTGGCGGCCTCGCCGGCGGCCTGGGGGTCGAGGCTGAAGCGGAATCCGGACAGATGCCCGACATGCTGCCCTTCGACCGTTACGTCGCCGCCAGTGGTGATTTCCGCTTCCAACATCGCGTTCTCTCTCAAACGGCGCATCAGAACGCTCGTCCTACGGTCGATGAACCTTTGGGCGAGGCGCTCATGCAGAGCGTCCGACAAAGTGTCCTCTACCCGACGCGCGACGCCCTGCCAATGCTCAGGATCGCGCAACCAGTCCGATCGGTGGGCCACAAAGGTCCAAGTTCTCACCTGGGCGATGCGGGCCGATAATGTGTCGAGGTCGCCGTCGGTACGGTCGAGCTCGGCGAGATGGCGTGCGAACCAGTCTTCCGGAATGCGCCCGGCCCGCACAATGAAACCATAGATCGAAAGCACAAGCTCCGCATGTGCGCTGAGCGATAATTTTCGATAATCGGGAATCTGGCAGGCATCCCATAGCCTCGATACATCGGCGCTCGTCTTGGTGTCGCGTAAAACTTTCTCGTCTCGCGCGGCGATGTCGAGCACCATCTGATCTTCGGCGAGCGGTGCCCGCGTGAGCCCGGGCTCCTTCGGCTGAATGTCGAGAGATGCAGCGAGCGCAGAAATCGTGGAAAAATCAAGATCGGTATTGCGCCATTGCAGCAGATTCACGGGATCAAAGCGATGATCTTCGAGTGATTCGACCAATTCCGGGTCAAAAGGCGGGCAGCGGCCGGTTGTTCCGAAGGTTCCATCGCGCATATGCCGCCCCGCGCGTCCAGCGATCTGACCGAATTCGGCAGGGGTCAATCGCCGATATTGCCAGCCGTCAAATTTGCGGTCGGAGGCGAAGGCTATATGGTCGACGTCGAGATTGAGGCCCATGCCGATGGCGTCTGTCGCCACGAGATAGTCGACATCGCCATTCTGATAGAGATCGACCTGGGCGTTGCGCGTGCGCGGCGACAGTGCGCCGAGCACCACGGCCGCGCCACCGCGCTGGCGGCGGATCCATTCGGCGATCGCGTAAACCTCTTCGACTGAAAAGGCGACGATGGCGCTGCGATGTGGCAGGCGGGTGATTTTGCGATCGCCGGTGAAGGTCAGCGTCGACAGGCGTGGCCGTGCGACGATCGGCGCACCGGGCAAAAGCGCCTCGATGGGACGCCGCATGGTCGAAGCCCCGATGAGCAGTGTTTCTTCGGTGCCGCGACGGTTGAGCAGGCGATCGGTGAAAATATGGCCGCGATCGAGATGCGCGGCGAGCTGGATCTCGTCGATGGCGACGAAAGCGAAATTGCGGTCGCGCGGCATTGCTTCGACCGTAGAGATCCAGTAGCGCGCTGTCTTAGGCTTGATCTTTTCTTCGCCAGTGATGAGCGCGACCGCCTCGGCTCCGACCCGTTCGACCACCCGGTTATAGACCTCCCGCGCCAATAGTCTCAGCGGCAGGCCGATCACGCCGCTCTTATGCGCGAGCATGCGTTCGATCGCATAATGCGTCTTGCCCGTATTGGTGGGCCCGAGCACGGCGTTCACGCCGCGCGAACGCTCGATCGGATGCTGTTTTGATGCGGGAATAGGAGCGTTCATCGACTCGATGCAGGGTCTCTCATGCGATCGGCAAATCTAGTCAGATTGGCGACCGGACAGGGCGATGCCTGCAATTTGAAATCGTCCATTCGGATCTCGTGAGCCGCCGCAGGATGGGCGATATGCCCGCTTATTAGCACGGCAACGTTCTGTATCATAATGCGCCAGCCAGCGGCGTCTAAACTTCAGTTTCATTCATGCATCGAACGAGTCACGAACGAATCGCGGCCGAATCAGTGACACATGCAGAATCTGGCTTCGTTCCCCACAAAATATAGATGCGTCGAGCCGATAGCCACAACAAATTGTGGAAATGGCAGATTCGAGGAGCTTCCCGGCATGGACAGTTCCTCGACTCACCACGGACTCCGAATCGCAATCTTGTCAATGACCGCATCCGGCGGCGTTCAAGCTTTTTCTGCCGGCGGAAAATAAAGCTGCATCATGCGCGCCTCATAGGCCACGAGATTGGCATGGGCCGCAGCCGCGGTGCGCACTTTCGTTTCAAAGGGAGGCTTGAGCATTCCGGCAACGAAGCTGAAGACGGTCGCGTCGGCGCCGCAGGGTTTCTCGCCCATGAGATAGGGCTTGTCGCCCAAAATGGCAGCGAGCGCGTCAATGTCGCGAATGCCGAGCTCGGCGACCTCGGCGCTGCTATGCCGGCCGAAACCTTGCGCCATGAGGCCTTTCAGAACCTTTTTCCGAATCACGGCGCGGACGAGCGGGCGTAGCGGCGCCGGAATGGAATCGAAGAAATGCGCCGGCCCTTTGGAAAAATTGGCATCGTCACGCCAGCGCACCTCGAGCCCGACGAAATAAAGATGCTCCTCGCACATTTTTTCGACTGCCCAGGCGATAGCCTTCTGTTCGGCCGTGAGCCCGGTATCGAAGTCGATGCCGTATTTCTTTTCGATGTGAAAGCGAATGAAGGTCGAATCGGCGATGATTTCGCCAGCATCCTCGATATAGGGCAATTTGCCTTTTGGTGCCTTGCCATAGCCGCTGCGGTCTTCCTTATAGGGAAGGCCGGCGAGCTTCAGCAACAGCATGACCTTCATCACAAAGGGGCTGGGGTCCGGAAGCCCGAAAGAGGGGCCGAAACTATAGAGCGTGATCATGGATGCCTCGCTCGCGCGACCCAATTCAGCGCTTTCC
>DAIESR010000168.1 GCA_027346205.1 Beijerinckiaceae bacterium | reverse complement strand
CCGTATCCTCCTCTTCCTCTTCGAGGAAAGTGTCATCGTCGCCGGGTTCGTCTTCGATTTCGACGTCATCATCGACACCGACGTTGAGCGCCTCCTCGGGAGCCTCGGCCTCGTCCAGAGAGACGAGCTCGGCACCGGCCTCATTGTCGGTTTCTTCCTCGTCGGCCACGCTGGCCCGGGCATGGCGCGCAAGCGCCACCTGCTGCACGGCGCCGCATTTGGGACAGACGACGGGTGTTTTATTGAGATCGAAGAATTTCGTGCCGCAGTGCTGGCATTGATGCTTATTGCCGAGCTCGGGTTTCGTCACGGTTTGACCTCTGAAGGATCGCCCGTGCCGGCCTTGGACCGGCACGCAATGATATCTTATGACTACCGCCTCTTATGCGTCTTGTTGGGGGACGCGCAAGTTCATTCGAGACGCGCAGGCACGGCTTGGTGAAGCGATCCGTCGCGCCATTGGACAGAACCCAGCCTTCCACGAATGGCTTGTGGCGAGGTCCGGCTCGAGCCCTTTCGCCGAACAAGGGCGGCACTTCGCCCGACGCTGCGTTGGCGCGGTCAGATTCTCCAGGGGGCTCGGTTAGTAAGCTCGAACGCCCCTGTCAATTGGAACTTGCAGGCTAGAGCATGTTCCGGAAAAGTTGATAGACTTTTCCGATCGAGAACATGCTCTAGCTATTTGAAATAGAGCCGATCCTGATCATATGGGATCGCAAGCGATCCCATATGATCAGGATCGGCTCTAGGCGAAAAGGATCGGCTCTACCGCAATGCGCTTCTTTCTCGCAGCATGACAGAGCGCCGCCCGGCATGATACCAGCGTGTGTCGCAAGACATGCAGGGTGAGGTGGGCTCCACCGCCTCTTCTTGGGATTTTGAGGAGCAGATCTCGGCCTTGTCCATGACATCTTTGCCGCAATCCGTGTTGGCACCGCCCGAGGCGACGCTAAGCGCCGCGCCCTGCGGCCCGCTCACCGGCCGGTTACAGCCTCCAGGTGACAAATCGATCTCCCACCGCGCTTTCATCCTCGGCCTGCTCACCGTTGGCCGAACGGAGATCGAAGGCCTTCTCGAAGGCGAGGATGTGCTCCATACGGGCCGCGCCTGCGCGGCGCTCGGCGCCAAGATCGAGCGGCAGGGTGAGGGCCGGTGGAGCGTGAACGGCATGGGGCTCGGCGCACTTCTCGCACCGCGCTTTCCTCTCGATTTCGGCAATGCGGGAACGGGCTCGCGCCTGATGATGGGTGTCGTCGCCGGGCATGGCATCACGGCTCAGTTCGACGGTGACGCGTCTTTGCGCAAGCGCCCAATGCGCCGGATTCTCGATCCGCTGACCCTGATGGGCGCAGAAGTCCTCGCCGAAGCCGAAGGCGGGCGCTGCCCGATTCTCCTCAAAGGCACGCCAGAGCCCTTGCCGATCGAATATCGGACGAAGGTCGCCTCCGCCCAGGTCAAATCCGCCATATTGCTCGCCGGTCTCAATTCGCCCGGCCGCACCGTCTTGATCGAGCCGCAGGCCAACCGCGACCATACCGAAAAAATGCTCGCCTTCTTCGGCGCTTCGATCGTGAGCGAGACTTTCGAGACACATGGCCGCCGAATCAGCCTCGAAGGCCGCCCGGAGCTGCGGCCTGGGCGAATCATCGTGCCGGCCGATCCATCCTCCGCCGCTTTTCCCATGGTTGCAGCGCTTCTCGTCCCCGGCTCCGAAATCGTGATCGAGGGCATGATGATGAATCCCCTGCGCACCGGTCTCCTCACCACGCTTTGGGAAATGGGCGCCGACATTGAAGTGCTCGACCGACGGGACGAGGGGGGCGAAGAAGTCGCCGATCTAAAAGTGCGCGCGTCCATCCTCCGCGCCGTCGAGGTGCCAGCCGAGCGGGCGCCTGCCATGATCGACGAATATCCGATCCTCGCCGTCGCGGCCGCCTTTGCCACGGGCGAGACGCGGATGCGGGGCCTGAGCGAATTGCGGGTGAAGGAATCCGACCGGCTCGCGGCCATCGCAGCCGGCCTCGCGGCCGCAGGGGTCGGCTGCGCGATCGAAGAGGACGATCTGATCGTCACGGGCCGCGCGGGCGATGTGCCGGGCGGCGGTCTTGTCGCGACCCATCTCGATCATCGAATCGCGATGAGCTTTCTCTGCCTCGGCCTTGCTGCGCGAAATCCGATGAGCGTCGACGACGAACGGATGATCGCGACGAGCTTTCCGACTTTCAAAGCAGCTATGGCGCAATTGGGCGCGGTCTTCTCATGATTGTTGCGATCGATGGACCTGCCGCCTCGGGCAAAGGCACTTTGGCACGCCGCCTCGCACAGCATTTCGGCCTACCGCATCTCGATACGGGACTTCTCTATCGGGCGACGGCGCGGGTGCTGATCGACGAGGGCCGCGATTTTTCCGACGTTGCAGCCGCCGTCGCGGCGGCGCGCGGCCTCGCTCTCATCGATTTCGACGAAAAGCTGCTGCGCGGGCCCGAGATGGGCGAGGCGGCCTCACGTGTCGCGGCCATCCCGGAAGTCCGCGAGGCGCTTGTCGAGAGCCAGCGGGCCTTTGCCCGCAGACCCGGTGGCGCCATCCTCGACGGGCGCGACATCGGCACCATCATCTGCCCGGATGCGGATGTGAAAATCTTCGTCACCGCCACGCCGGAGACGCGCGCCACGCGCCGGGCGCTCGAACTCAAAGGTCAGGGTGCAAAAGTCGATTATGCGGCCGTGCTCGAGGATATCCGCAAACGCGACGAGCGCGACGCGACGCGCAGCCTCGCGCCCTTGCGGGCAGCCGAAGACGCCGAGATCCTCGATACGACCAAGCTCGATGTCGAAGCGTCTTTCAAAGCGGCGCTCGATATCGTCGAGAAGAAAATCCTTGTGCCGAAAGTGCACGCGCGTGATGCTGGTCCAGCATAAATCCTCTGGCTCGTCAGGTCAGTTGCCGATCACGCTCGCATAAAGATTCCGATCGATATTGGCGCCGGTCAGGATCAGGCCGATCCGCTTGCCCTTCTGCTTGTCGCGCTCCCGCATCAGCGCGGCGAGGGGTGCCGCGCCGGCGCCTTCCGCCATATTATGCGTATCTTCATGATAGGCGCGGATGGCGGCCGAGATCTCGGCATCGCCGACGCGCAGAATGCGGGCCGCGCCAGCCCGAATGATCTCCAGTGCTTCCGGCATGGGCACGCGGCAGGCCATGTCGTCGGCGAGCGTGACGGCGGAATCCGTGGTGACGACCCGCCCCTGCGCGAAGCTTTGCGCATAGCAATCGGCCTCGGTCGAAACGACGCCGACGATCTCCGTCTTCAAGCCCAAAAGATCGCGCGTCTTGATGAGCCCGCAAATGCCCGAGCCGAGCCCGATCGGCACATAGACGGCGGCGAGATCCGGCACGGCACGAAAAAATTCGAGAGCATAGGTGGCGACCCCGCGCACCAGCTCGGGATGAAA
>DAIESR010000157.1 GCA_027346205.1 Beijerinckiaceae bacterium | reverse complement strand
TCGCAGCGGCCGATCAGCCGCTCTCCGATATTTTTGCCGGCCGTACCGATCAGCATCTCGAAGAGCGCTTCGCCACCGGCGCCTGGACCAAGCTCGTGACCGGCGCACCTGTACTCAGCACCGCGCTCGCGGCCTTCGATTGCCGGTTCGTGGAGGCTAAGGAGGTCACGACCCATCTCGTCATGATCGGCGTCGTGGAAGCGGTGGAGTTCCTGCCGGAGGGCGAGGCGCTGCTCTACGCCCACCGCAAATATCGGACATTGTTGCTGGACTAGAATGGGCTTCTGTCGGCCTATTCCCGCATTGGTCTATTCCAATATTGGTCTATTCCTGGGCCAGACTTGCACGTATGGCTCGGTATGGCCCACCGACCCGGTCCAGCCGGCCACAGCGGCGGCGCTTGAGAAAGCGCGGGCGTCGCTCAGTGAGAGGCTGACCGCGTCGGCGGGGCCGCGGCAGTGCCGCTACGTTCATCCCCTTATGACTTGTGCTTGCGGCCTCACCGCAAAGCGCGGGCTTTGCGAAAAATTCCGCCCAGCTCAGCCAGATCGTCAAGACTTCCGGAGTCTCGGGCGCTTCATGCAGAACGATGGTCAGTTCCGGATCATGATGAGCCAGGGCTACCGTGCAGCAACGCTGGCCGGCACGGTCGTCACAGGTCAGGATGACGGCTTCATAGGAGCAAATCGGCACGGCCAGATGCATTTTGATGCCTGCCACCCGTCTTTCGATGTGGACGCCGCGCGGGCTGAAGCGAATGGTGCGGAGTCCGCCGTCGGCGCGTGAATCAGGCGCTGAGGCGGTGAAGCTCTGGGATGCAGAATCGAGAAGGGACATGGCCGGTTCCATTTGCCGCTCGCCGCATGATCCTGGATCTGGTCTTCGGCGGCGGCGATCACTAAGAGGTCATTGTGCCGCTGGCTCGCTTGAATAGATAGTAAACATATGATTTATAAGATGTTTTATCTCTCTATGGCTGCTGATGAATTGGCAGAAATGTGCAAATTTTAGCAATATCCGCGGCAAGTTTACGCGGAGCGACGTCCGGCAATGCAGCGTTGGAGCGCCTATATAGTTAAGCGGAGAGCCGCGCGGCTGGTGTGGCACAGCCTCTGCCAGAGTTCAGGCGTAAAGGCAGTCGCATAACGTTGCTGCGCTGCATGATTGGCTCGGGGGCCACGGTAAACAGCGGGTTGTCTTCGTTAATTTTTTAGTAGGCGAGGATTTTTCCGGCAGCTTAATATTCGCACGCTAAAGTTAGCAGCGCACGGCGCATGAGAGTTGACGTCGGCCCTATCCGTCAGAGGGCAGCTCTGGCTCGGCATAGATGAATTCCGGGTTGCTTGGAACTCGGCTTTTGATCGTGGATTGCGCGGCGACGGCTTACATGGCGTTTCCGCTGGGAGTCGTTGGGAATGAATCCTTCACTGGCACACAATATTGCGAATGATGCGCCCGATAACGGAAGCCATGATTGGAATGGCCTTTCGCTGAATGACGGACTCGTCCCGGCCCTCGTGGAGATAACGCGCGCGGCTGGCGATCTCGCGCTCGGGTTTTTTCGGCCCGGTGCCAAGACGAGTGCTGCGATCAGCAAAAAGGCTGGCGGCTCGCCGGTGACGGAGGCCGACCATGCGGTCAATCGCTACCTCGAACAAAAATTGCGCGGCCTGCTCCCAGATGCCGCATGGCTTTCCGAAGAATCGACGGACTCCGCTGAAAGGCTTGGCCAGGATGTTGTTTTTGTCATTGATCCGATCGATGGAACGCGCGGCTTTGCCGCCGGCGAGAAGGCCTGGGCGGTCGCGGTGGCCGTCGTCTATCGCCGGCGTCCCGGAATCGGCATTGTCCATGCCCCGGCGCTCGGCGAAACCTATCTCGCGGTGAAAAACGGCGGCGCGCAATTGAACGGGCGCGATATTCGTTGTTCGGAGCGCAAAGGTCTCGATGCGAGCGCTCTTGTCGGTGGGCCGCTATCCATGGCCTCGGAACTGCGCGGCGTCGGCCTCGAATTCGACCTTTTGCCCAAAATTCCTTCGCTCGCGCTCAGGATCGCCAAGGTCGCGGCAGGCACGCTCGATGCCGGCCTCGTCTCCGCCAACAGCAATGACTGGGATCTCGCCGCGGCCGATCTCATCCTGAACGAGGCGGGCGGTCGTCTCACCAGCCTCTATGGCCGCGAACTCCTTTACAATCGCGCGGAGACGCAGCATGGCGAACTCATCGCCGGACCCGCGCCGCTCCTCAGCCAAATCAGTGGCGCGATGATCCAAGCGCGCGGGCGTTAATCCGAGTTCCCGAAGCGTCGCAAACGTTTCGCTCAAGATCATGCCTTGCTATGGAACGGATGCATGCGCTTGCGAAGGCGAGCAAGCTAGAAATCGGACGCGGGCGAAGAACCGGTCAAAGGATGCAGCTCCCGCTGTCGTCGTCTCGCCCGCACCAATCGTCACCAATATGTAAACCCGGATTTGCCATGTCGAACGAGACCGGAAAACAGCTCCTCCATTTGGTGTTCGGGGGCGAGCTCGTTGATCTTTCGGGCAATGAGTTTCGCGATCTCAGTCAAATCGATATCGTTGGCGTGTTTCCCGATTATGCGTCGGCCTATGGCGCCTGGAAATCACGGGCTCAGGCGACCGTTGACAATGCGCATATGCGTTATTTCATCGCTCATCTGCATCGTCTTCTCGACCCGAGCGAGACGAAATAGGCCGTTGATCTCCGTTCATGACAGTGCGCGGCTGCTGCGGCGCAGCATATGTTTTCACGTATAGAGCATGCCCTTGCCGTTGCGTCAGTTGCAAAGCTGGTCCACAAATGGGCCTGTTATGACAGCCTTGTTCCGCAGGGTTGTCATGGCAGAAGTGCAGCTTTCCAGCTGTCATCAAACAGTCGCTTTTAATCGCCAAGAAAGCGGCCCGCCTCGGATCGGCCGGTCCTTCCCCTGTGAGCCTTCCGGTGATCATAGATCTGCCCATCCTGCCGCTTTACCGTGCCGCGACCGCAGGCCTCGCGCCGCTGTCGCCTCTTCTCGCTTATTATCGGTGCAAAACGGGACGGGAAGATCCAGCCCGTATCGGCGAGCGGTTTGGCTATCCGAGCTTGGCGCGGCCAAAAGGGCGGCTTGCCTGGTTTCATGGCGCGAGTGTCGGGGAATGTCTCGCGCTTCTGCCGCTTTTGGAATGTCTTGCTGGCCGTGGCTTCCATATTTTATTGTCGACGGGTACGGCGACCGCGGCAGCTGTGGTCGCCCCGCGTCTACCGCCAGGTGCGCTGCATCAATATCTGCCCTTCGATGTCCCGAAATTCCTGGTGCGCTTTCTCGATCATTGGCGGCCGGACATCGCCTTGGTCGCCGAGTCCGAAATCTGGCCCAATCTGT
>DAIESR010000154.1 GCA_027346205.1 Beijerinckiaceae bacterium | reverse complement strand
AAATGCGAAAGCCCCGGTTGCCCGGGGCTTGTTGGTCTACAAAATGCGAAAGCCCCGGTTGCCCGGGGCTTGTTGGTCTACAAAATGCGAAAGCCCCGGTTGCCCGGGGCTTTCTTTGATTTGGGCTTTTCTCGAATGGGGCGGCGGACGGTAAAGCCCGTGTCGCGCACGCCCGGCAATGTCAGCGCGAGTCGTCGGCTTTTCAGCCGAGGCGGATGCACCCGGCGGTGAAGACCAGCGGCTTGGCGATAAGACATTGAGACACTGGATCACCTCCTTTCGATTGGTTGAACATGGCCGCGCTTATATAGGCATTTGCCGGCAAGACCAAGGCGCATTCACCGATCATCCCAATTTTCGCAAATGCCGGAAGACGATGACCCGCGACACAATGCCCGTCGTCACCGCGATGGCCCCGGCGATGACCGCGATCGCGACATAGCCCTTGGAGCCGAGTTCAAAACTGCCGAACATCACCTGGGCCTGCGTGCCGCCCGCCGTACCGCGCATAAAGGCCGACAGAATGCCCGAGAGGAAGAAGACCAGGATCGCGAGGCCGCCGCCGAAAATGCCGCCGCGCAACCCGAGCCGGAAGAAATGCCGTTGGAACTGCCGCGAAATATAGCTATCCGCGGCACCGACGAAATGCAGCACCTCGATGATCTCGCGATTGCCCGCCATCGCGCCGCGCGTCGCAAATCCCACGGCGAGCACCATGGCGATCATCACCAGAATGAAGATGACCACGGCGACGACGACGACCGTGCCCGCCATGATGGCAAGGCGCCGCATCCAAAAACGATGATCGTCGAGGCTCGCGCCGACAACCTCGTCATCCAAGGCCTTACGTAAAGCCGCCGCATCGAGCGGCTTGCCACGGTCGAGCTTGAGGACGATGAGCCGCGGGATCGGCAGTTCCGACAGATCGAGCCCGCTGCCCAGCCAGGGCTGCAACAATGCCTCGGATTGCGCCTTGGTGAATGGCTTGACCTCCGCGATTCCGGCAGTCGCCCGCGCAATCGCAGCGGCCTTGGCCGTCTCCGCCCCGAGATCATGCCCAGGGATCGGCCTGACCTGAATGGTCATTTCCCGTGCGATGGATTGGTCCCAGCCTCGCGCGGCATCGGCGATCAGGATTGCAGTGCCCGCCGTCAGCGCGGCGAGAAAAGTCATGATCGCAATCACGGTGACGAGCGCGCGTCCGGCGATGGAAGCCGCCGGCACCAGCGGCACCTCCTGGCGGCGGCTGAGACCCGGCTCGCTCGATGCCCGCTCGGCCTTTTCGCGCGCCTCCGATTGCATGAAGTTCATCGCAGGCTCACTCATAAATGTGCAGACGGGAGTCGGCTAGAACGAGACGGCGTGCGTTCTCGAACTGATCCATGAGCGCGAGATCATGGGTCGCGATGACGACGGCGGTCCCGGATTTGTGCAATTCGGCGAAGAGCCGCATCAGCCGGCGTGCCAGCGTCGGATCGACATTGCCCGTCGGCTCGTCGGCGAGAAGAAGCTCGGGCCGGGCGATCAGCGCCCGCGCGATCGCCGCGCGCTGCTTCTCGCCACCCGAAAGAACCGGCGGCAGCACATTCATGCGCTCGCCGAGGCCGACCCAGCGCAAAAGCTCGACGACCTCGGCCCGATAGGCGAATTCGTCGCGACCCTGCACCCGCAGCGGCAGCGCCACATTCTGATAGGTCGTCAAATGGTCGAGCAGGCGGAAATCCTGGAAGACCACGCCTATACGACGACGCAGACCAGTGATCGCATCCTTGTTGAGGCTCACGGCATCGCGATCGAAAAGACTGATCAAACCGCGCGTGGGCTTCAGCGATAAAAGAATGAGGCGCAGCAAAGTCGTCTTGCCGGCGCCCGAGGGGCCGGTGAGAAACTGAAAAGACTGCGGCCCGATTTCGAAGCTGATGTCCCGCAGGATCTCAGCTCCCATTCCATATCTCAGGCCGACATTTTCGAATCGGACCAAGCGGGACCTCGTTTCTTCCATACGCGCATCGCGCGCTTATCTTCCACGTGCGAATCACGCTTAACGGCGCATTAACCATAGCAGCGGAAGATTGCGGCCGGCCATCGCGGGACAGGTTTTGTCCCGCTTTCCACGAAAGAGCGGACGCCCCGCGAACCATGCTGATCGATTGTCCCGGCTGCGGGAAATCCTACCATATCATCAAAGCCGCGCTCGGCCCGACGGGCCGCCGCGTCGCCTGCCCGCGCTGCGACACGATCTGGTTCGTTCCCGTCGACGAGAGCTGCGAGAGCGGCACACCCATGGCGGGCATAGATCAAGTCTCAGCTCCTGCCGCGGAGATCTCCGCTGCCGCGACAAGCGAAGAAAGCAATCTTACCGAATTAGCCGGTGTGCTACCCTCCCCTGCCGATTTTCCACCGGTCCGATTTTCATCGCGTGAGGCAGAGCCCACCGCTTCGCGCCGCCGCCGACCGCTCTTGCCAACCGAATTCCTCGCCAGCATGGCACTCCTTGCCTTTGCCATGGCCCTTATCGGCTTCCGTTCTGAAATCGTGCGGCTTTGGCCGCGTGCGGAAACGGCCTATGCGGCCTTGGGCCTACCCGTCAATCTGCGTGGGCTCGCTTTGCAGAATTTTCATTCGCTCGTCACCAATGACGGATTTCAGACCACTCTCGGAGTCGAAGGTGAAATCGCAAATCTGCGGCCGCAGTCGACCAAGATCCCGCCGATCGCACTCGCCATCTGCGACAAACGGGGCCATGCCCTCTACAGCTGGGTCGTGACACCCCGGAAGACCCGGCTCGGTGCGAACGAAACCCTCGCCTTTCGCGCCAGGCTCGCCGCGCCGCCGCCGGCAGGGCATGACGTTTTGATCCGCTTTGCCCCCTCACAAGCGCTCGCCTCGGCCGCGCCATAGGCGCTCTGGCACTTTTGCAGGCAATCCGTCGCATGCTTGGGCGCCTGTCACTTTTACGACGCAGGGGTGCCCCCTTGAAGGCGAAACTGCGGAGTTTCCCGTTTTCCCCGCGCCCATTCGAGCATAGAATGACTCTAGGCAGGCTTCTGCTAGGCAAATGACGCGATCGCATTGCACGGCCGCATCGGAGCTTGGACTTCGGCTTGCATGGAGGCCATGCGATAGCTTGGATTTTGGGGGTTCCAATGGCTAAGATACTTGAAAAACTTAACGGTTCTATCATCTTCGGCACTGTACTGGCGCTGCTCGTTCTCCTTGCCTTCCACGCCAAGGCGGTGGCATCCGACTCCGTTTTTTGGGCGGCTTTCTTCACCTTTCTGCATGTTCTTTCGGGCATCGTTTGGATCGGGCTGCTTTATTATTTCAACCTGGTGCAGATCCCGACGATGCCGAAGATCCCAGCCGAGCTGAAACCGGCAGTCGGCAAATTTATCGCGCCCGAGGCTTTGTTTTGGTTCCGCTGGGCGGCGCTCTCGACGGTGGTGACCGGCCTCATCGTGTTCGGGCTTTATTCGAAGGGCGGCCCAAACATCGTCATCTATGTCGGCATGCTGCTCGGTCTCATCATGGCCTTCAACGTCTGGTTCATCATTTGGCCGAACCAAAAGAAGGCACTCGGCATCGTCCCGGCCGACGACGCCACCAAGGCGAAGGCTGCACGTATCGCCATGCTGACCTCGCGCACCAATTTCGTCCTGTCGCTGCCCATGCTCTATTGCATGGTCTTCCAGCGTTTCCTGCCGATTTGACGCAGGCACAAATCCACCTTTTGTGAAACGCCGCGAGCAATTGCGGCGTTTTCGTTTGCTGCGCCGCGCCCGCCGGCACCATCTTGAAAAGCCTCATTCCTATGTCGACATAAAGAGATATCGACACTATCGAATAGAAGCTTCCACCGCGCTTGCCCGCCAGATCCCATGCGAGATCGATAATGATCGCGCCGTCGCCACGCTCGCACCCCAAAGGGCCGCGGGGAAGGGATAGATTTCTGTCAAGGCGGCTCACAAACTCCATCAGGCTGCGAGGCCCTCGCCTGTGAAAAACGACCAAGAGCAGGACCAGAAGCAGGACGAATTCGCGGAAGACGCAAAGGCGCAAGAAGATAAGCGGCGGCCAAGTCTGTTCAAACGCCTCTTCGGCCGCAAGGCCGAGGCACCCGTGCCCGAGAGCCCAGACTCCGAGATCGGCAGCCCAAGTTCCGAGATCGCGCCGATATCAGAGGTTGCCGCGACTTCTGAAGTGCCAGCGACACCCGAGACCGAGACGACGGTCGAGATTGCCTCCACGGCTGAGGCGTTAGCCACGGCCGCGATCGAGGCCACCGCCAAGATTGAAGAAGCCGCAGCGAGTTCGGCACCGCCTTCTACGCCGGCTACGCCCGAAGCCCCGAGCGCAGCTCCAGTGGAAGCCCCGGGCACGCCGCCACCCGTTAAGAAAAGCTGGTGGACGCGCCTCACCCAAGGGCTGTCGCGATCCTCGCATTCGATCGGCAGCAGCCTCGTCGAGATCTTCACCAAGCGCAAGCTTGACGGAGCGACGCTCGACGATCTGGAAGACATGCTGATCCGCGCCGATCTCGGCGTCGCAGCGGCCCTGCGCATTCGCGACGAAGTGGCCAAGGGCCGCCACGACAAGGATGTCGACGTCGAGACGGTGAAGACCATTCTCGCGACCGAAGTCGAGCGCGTGCTGGCGCCGGTCGCCAAGCCCCTGGATATTGACGCAGCGCACAAGCCTTTCGTCATTCTCGTCGTCGGCGTGAACGGCTCGGGTAAGACGACGACGATCGGCAAACTCGCCGCCAAATTCAACCGCGACGGCAAGAAACTGCTGCTCGTGGCCGGCGACACGTTCCGCGCCGCGGCCATCGAGCAATTGCGGATCTGGGGCGAAAAACTCAATGCGCCCGTCATCTCCCGCGAAGCCGGCGGCGACGCGGCGGGTCTCGCCTTCGACGCGATCAAGGCGGCACGGGAGAACGGCACCGATGTCCTCATCATGGATACGGCCGGGCGCCTGCAGAACAAGACCGAATTGATGGCCGAGCTCGAAAAGATCATCCGGGTGATGAAGAAGCTCGACCCCGAGGCCCCACATGCTGTACTTCTGGTGCTCGATGCAACCGTCGGACAGAATGCGATGAGCCAGGTCGAGATTTTCGGCCGCGTCGCCGGCGTCACCGGCCTAGTGATGACCAAGCTCGACGGCACCGCGCGCGGCGGCATCCTTGTCGCCGTGGCGGAGAAATACAAGCTGCCGATCCATTTCATCGGCGTTGGCGAAACCGCCGATGATCTGCAACCCTTCGCCGCAGGCGATTTCGCCCGCGCCATCGCCGGAATTGACACATGAGCCATCTGTGTTTCAGGCGATGTTTCACCTGCCCCGACACGACCAGCCGAGCATGACCGAGACAGCCGATCCGACCGCCGCCGTCAAAACCGCCAAGGCGCCCGCGCCCTTCCTCAAGCTCACCCTTGAGCTCGGGCCATTGCTGCTCTTCTTTTTCGCCAATGCGCGGCCAAAGCTCTTCGCCCCCGTCACCGACTTGATCCTGCCGGCTCATTTGCTCGCAGGCGAAAACGCCGGGCTCTTCACGGCGACAACAGTGCTGATCCCGGCGGTCTTGGCGGCGCTCATCGTCTCCTATCTGCGCACGAGACATTTACCCGTCATGCCGCTGGTGACGGCTGTGCTCGTCGTGATCTTCGGCGCGCTGACGCTCTATCTGCAGGACCCGAGCTTCATCAAAATGAAGCCCACGATCCTTTATGTGGCCTTCGGCGGCACGCTCCTCGGTGGTCTGCTTTTCGACAAGCCGCTGCTTCCCATCCTGCTCGACCATGCCGTCACGCTCACGCAACGGGGCTGGCGGATCCTCACTTGGCGCTGGGCGATCTTTTTCTTCGCGCTCGCACTGGCCAATGAGATCGTCTGGCGAACCCAATCCACAGACATATGGGTTTACTTCAAGTTCCCCGGCACGGTGGTGATCATCTTCCTCTTCACCATGGCGCAGGTACCGCTCATGCTGCGCCATGAGGTGAAGGCAGAAGCCGCGGCGGAGTGAATCGCGGCAACGGCCACGAAACAGATTTGGTATGAATTGTGCTTTGATAGGAGAGGATATCCGCCGTCCCAGGCCAGAGTCGCGTGATGCCGCTGGCCTGCCACGGCTCTCCAAACCGAAGATCTCGATTGTGTTTTCGGTCACGGGCGGCAACGCAGATGCGCGTCCGGTGGACGGGCTGACCAGTGACCATGCTTACTGCATAAACGAGGACAGTATGGCAGATCAGAACGATCCGAATGATGGCGAGACCCATGAGATCGGCGGATGCGCGGGCGCGCATAAGGCTTGGCTCGAAGGAAAAGCCGGCACATTCCATATGAGCGCGGCGCCCGTCCCGAAGTTGGACGAGCTGCCGCCAAAGCCCGCCGCCAAGCCATTGCCGCCGAATGATGAGATTTATGCCGTCTGCACCAAAAAAGAAATCGGCGACCGGCGCGGCAAGAGCTTTCCTCTGATGCGTCGGTGGGACGACGGCAAGCTGCGGCCCTGGGATATTTTCATTGCCCGCTACGGCAAGCAATATTTCGCCTATGAAAACGCCTGTCCTCATTCGGGCCAACGGCTGGATTGGGAGAAGAACAATTTCTACGAGCCGAACTATATGAAAGTGCTCATGTGCGGCAAGCACGGCGCACAATTCGACGTAGAGACCGGCGTCTGCATCTCCGGGCCTTGTGAAGGCAAAAGGCTGACGAGCATCCTCTGCTTCGTTGATGACGACGGCGACGTCTGTCTGACGGGGATCAATATCGATCTCGACGCGGACGTCGAGCCGGTGAAAGTTATCGATCCGAATTCGGACGAAGTGCTCGAGAACAACGGCTTCAAGCTGCAATCGACCAAGCGCGAATTCTTCAAATAAGACACGCGGCAATGCCGTGGCTTGAGATCGCGTGTCTCAAGCCACGGTTCATTATCCGCCCGTCGCTTTCGCATACGTCCCGACGACGGGCACGACCCTGATCGACGTCAGCCGGTTGCGGGTCTTGCGCAGCACCTCGAATCGGAAATCATAAAAGGTAAAAACCTGACCGGTCTCGGGAATGGCGCGCGCCTCGTGAATGACGAGGCCGGCGATCGTCGTCGCCTCTTCATCCGGCAAATGCCAACCCATGACGCGATTGAGATCGCGGATGGGGACCGAGCCATCGACCGTCACGGACCCGTCAGCATTGGGCCGCACGCCTTGCACGACGAGGTCATGCTCGTCGGTGATGTCGCCGAGGATCTCTTCGAGAATGTCTTCCAGTGTGACGAGGCCCATCACGACGCCATATTCGTCGACGACGAGGGCGAAATGGATCTTGCGCTTGAGAAAGGCCTGGAGCTGATCCTGCACGCTCGTGGTGTTCGGTACATACCAGGCCTCGAAGGCCACATCCTCGACCTTTAGATTGGCAATGTCGCCGCCCGACTCCTCGATCCCGCGCAAAAGATCCTTCGCATGGAGAACGCCGATGATATTGTCGGGCTCGCCGCGCCAGATGGGCACCCGCGTATAGGGCGAGGCCACCACCGCATGGACGAATTCACGCGGCGGCAGATCGGCATTGATCGT
>DAIESR010000141.1 GCA_027346205.1 Beijerinckiaceae bacterium | reverse complement strand
CTGGTGAAGACAATCGTGCTGATGCCGGATGAGCTGATCCGTTGCGCGGCGATGCCCTGAAGGCCCATGCTGAATGCCGAAAGCACAATGATGGTGTAAAGGCTGCGCGGCTCGATCGGGTTGCCGCTCATGCTCCATAGCAGCGTGCAGCCGCCGAGACACAGGAGTTCGAGCACAAGCAGAAGCCGTAGCCCCGCCCCCAGCTTGGGTGCTGCCTGCATCAGATTATAGATCACTGCGGCGACCGCCGTCCCGGCCATGAAACCGAAAAGCGCGGTGAGGGAACGCGACGCGGCAAGCATCTGCCCGTGCCCGATCGCGATTCCAAGCAGAGCCGTATTGCCGGTCATCGCGGAAGTGAACACTTCTCCGAGCTTGGCAAAGGTCAACACGTCTGTACAGCCGGAAGCGAACGACAGGCACGCCAGGACGAGTGCTGGATGGCCGATATACCTGCCTTCGGCGGAGATCATGATCCATACCTCCCCGCGCGCCATCGTCTGGCCGCAAGCCGATCACACGGCATCACCGCTTGGCGGATCGGCAATAGCCAATCTGCGCGAACGACGATCCATATGACGGGACAAGCCGACTCGGTATCGGAGAAAGAGAACACAACCTTCGTGAGACATCAAATATATTGATGTCTATAACACAGGACAATTTGTTAATTATCGCAGCGCCTGCGTCGGAGAAGGAAAAAGGTCCGAATGCGCTTGGGCCTATGGGAGACCACCGCTTACGACTTCAGCCCAAAGCCATCGAATGAATGGCGAGAGAGACGGGGCTCGAACCCGCGACCTCCGGCGTGACAGGCCGGCGCTCTAACCAGCTGAGCTACTCCCCCAATGGGCTCTCACTGCGGACCGTCGAACAGCGTGTCCGTCAGGGAGATCCGCCGGATAAGATAGGCGGCACGGCAAGTCAAGCAAGAACCTCTCGAACTACTGCCATGCAACGAGACGGAGGCCGCTCCGCGCAGCTGTCAAACCCAGGATCGATGCTGAAGCCGCAGCATCAAAATCTCGCCGAACCCAAGTGATATCGGGCGATTTCGCGCCGGCTCAGGATATGAATGCGGTCCGAGGAGATTCTTTCCGCCATCGAAATCAGCGCCGGGCTCACCCCCATCTTGCGGGTATAGTGCGACAGCACGGCCTTCATCCCGCCATTGTCATAGCGACGATGCAGCGCGGTTCCTTCGCTCATGGGCCCCGTTTCGTCCTCGTAAAAAAACATGCGATGCACCCCGACGATGCTCGCGGGAGGAATCACCCTCTTCTTGGCGCCGATCAGCGCATAGACGCAGGCCGAAAGGCATCGCGCTGCCAAAAACTGGGTCACGCTGCCCGGCGTGGCGGGGTCGACCCGGCCGACGATCGCCGCAACGCCAAGCCGACGCCAAATCCGCCCGAGCTGCATCGCGGCGACAACCTTTCCTCCCGGCGAATTCAAGAAGACGATCGCATGCAGATCGGCTCGTCCGACATTATGCTCGACGAAATTCACGAAATCAGAGGGCGTCTGGTCGGTGATCTGGCCTTCGGCCGCGATGACCGCCAGACAGCCGCCGCGGCATCGCATCGGATTGCCGACTGAGGCGAGACGAAAGCTCATTTCCTCAGCATGCGCGCGGCCGACCGTTGCGCCAAGGCCGATGCCGAACCCCAGGACGGCGAAGACCATCAGGCTCAAAGCTACTGCCAGTCGTGTGCTCCGGGGCCTGCCGGAGGCCCGGCACAGCACGTTCGACCAAAACAGCTTCATGCGCGAAGGAGTGAAACGCGCGACAGAATCGCAGCGGCGAAGTTCATCCATGGCATCGCCCCAGCGTCCTACATGCCAGCAAAGCTCGGACAGAACATACGGACTGGACGCCCAGCCCTAGAGCATGTCCGTAAAAAGTAAACCTAACTTTTCGACGTCAATATTGTACTTTCTCACGGGAAAATCATCGCGGTCCCTGTTCCGCAGAGGAAAGCATTCGGCGGATCAATCGAGACGCGGACCGTGCTATCCGCAGGGTTGGTGGGCGGTGACGGGCTCGAACCGCCGACCCTCTCGGTGTAAACGAGATGCTCTACCAACTGAGCTAACCGCCCGTGAGGCCGCAACGAGGCATAATATCCTTCGTACCGCCCTTTTATTCGCCACCCATAGCAAGAGGCTCAGGCCGACCCATTGGCGCAATTACGGCCATTTAATCGACTAAAATTTATGCAAATGTGGAATTGATCACGCTCGTGACTTTGGACTGGTTCAGCCCAAAGTCACCATGATTTAGGTCGCATACCGCTTTCCGGCGGTCAACCCGGCAGCGGCAGGCGGTATGGAACTCTGCTTCTCCACCGCCACTCAAGCAATTCCTTGCGGGAAAACAAAAGGCAAGAGCGGCAGCTCCGATTCCATCGGAAGGCGCGCCGCTCTTATGAGGCAAACCCGCCTATCGTTTGTTGATAGCGGCTTTCAAGGCTGTGCCCGCCTTGAAGCGTGCGTTTTTCGACGCCGGGATCTTAATGCTCTCACCCGTGGCAGGATTGCGCCCTTTGCCGGCCGCGCGCTTCTTGACCGAAAAAGTCCCGAAGCCGACCAGCCGCACATCTTCGCCCTTTTTCAGAGCCTTCGTGATCCCCTGCACGACCGCTTCGATCACGGATGCGGCCGCGGCTTTCGACAATTCCGTCTCAGCAACGACATGTTCGACAAGGTCCATTTTATTCATCGCGTCTTCCTGTCTTGTGGCAAGGCCTGCAGCCCGTAGAAAAGCGCCGAGGGTCTGTGCCCCGCACCGCCGCCTTTCGAACCGGCGCCTCATCAGATCGCATCGAAACATCGATCGACAAGCACGGCGCGACCACGATCGCAAAAGGCTGCCAATGGTTCGAATCGCCGTCTCAACACCTACTCTGGTGACCTCAAATCAGCGGAAATGCAAGGGATTCGGGCCTTTCGGAATAGGTGCCTTGCACATGTGTTGAGGAAATCGAGACGAGGGGCGCTGGAACAAAGAATGTTCTTTATGAGCGTGATGCCGCCAAAAGCTTAAAGGCCGCTGCGCGAGGCAGCGGCCTTTTATTTTCCTCATCCGATTTTCGGGATCATGCTCAGTGCGCGACGACCCCCGATGCCTCGTCGTCCGTGGTGAGAGGCGCGAGCGGCTTCTGCTCCTCTTCCCAAACGACCGGCACCGGCGGACGCACCAGCGCATGCCTCAACACTTCGTCCATGCGCGAGACCGGGACGATCTCCAGACCGTTCTTCACGCTGTCCGGAATATCCGCCAGATCCTTGGCATTCTCCTCGGGGATGAGGACTTTCTTCATGCCGCCGCGCAAGGCTGCGAGCAGCTTCTCCTTGAGCCCACCGATCGGCAGGACACGGCCGCGCAGGGTGATCTCACCCGTCATGGCGATATCACGACGAACAGCAATGCCCGTCATGGTCGAGACAATCGCCGTCGCCATGGCGACGCCGGCCGAAGGGCCATCCTTGGGTGTTGCGCCTTCGGGCACATGCACATGGATGTCGCGCCGATCGAACAATGGCGGCTCGATGCCGAAGTCGACGGCACGGGAGCGGACATAAGACGCCGCCGCCGAAATCGATTCTTTCATGACATCGCGCAGATTTCCGGTGACGGTCATCCGGCCTTTGCCCGGCATCATGACGCCTTCGATAGTGAGCAATTCTCCGCCGACTTCCGTCCAGGCGAGACCGGTCACGACACCGACCTGATCCTCGGCCTCCGCCTCGCCATACCGGAAGCGCGGCACGCCGAGATAATCGGCAATATTGTCGGCCGTGACGGCCACGGTCTTCGCCTTATCCGTGAGGATTTGCTTGACCGCCTTGCGGGCAAGATTGGACATCTCGCGCTCGAGATTACGGACACCCGCTTCCCGCGTATAGCGGCGAATGATCGTCAAGAGCGCCGCATCGTCGATCGACCACTCGGCCTGTTCGAGCCCGTGCTTCTTCAGCGTCGCCGGGATGAGATGGCGCCGCGCGATCTCGATCTTCTCATCTTCGGTATAGCCGGCGATGCGAATGATCTCCATGCGGTCCATCAAGGGCGCCGGAATGTTCAACGTATTCGCCGTCGTCACGAACATCACGTTGGAGAGATCGTAATCGACTTCGAGATAGTGATCGTTGAACGACTGATTCTGCTCGGGGTCCAAGACTTCGAGCAGGGCCGACGACGGATCGCCGCGGAAATCCATGCCCATCTTGTCGATCTCGTCGAGCAGGATGAGCGGGTTCGAGGTCTTCGCCTTACGCATCGACTGGATGATCTTGCCGGGCATGGAGCCGATATAGGTGCGCCGATGGCCGCGGATCTCGGCCTCGTCGCGCACACCGCCGAGCGACATGCGGACGAACTCGCGTCCCGTCGCCTTGGCGATCGACTTGCCGAGCGAGGTCTTGCCGACGCCGGGCGGACCGACGAGACACAGAATCGGTCCGGTCAGCTTATTGGCGCGGCTCTGCACCGCGAGATATTCGACGATGCGCTCCTTGACCTTTTCCAGGCCAAAATGCTCGCCATCGAGGATCTCCTCGGCAATGTTCAGATCCTTCTTGACCTTGCTCTTCTTGTTCCACGGGATCGACAAGATCCAATCGAGATAGTTGCGCACGACGGTCGCTTCCGCCGACATCGGCGACATCTGCCGCAGCTTCTTCAATTCGGCAGTCGCCTTGTCACGCGCCTCCTTGGAGAGCTTCGTCTTCTTGATGCGCTCCTCGAGCTCGGAGAGGTCGTCCTTGCCGTCCTCGTCGCCGAGTTCCTTCTGGATCGCCTTCATCTGCTCGTTGAGATAATATTCCCGCTGCGTCTTCTCCATCTGCCGCTTCACCCGCGTGCGGATGCGCTTTTCGACCTGCAGGACGGAAATCTCGCTTTCCATCAAGGAAAGACATTTCTCAAGCCGCTTGCCAACCGAGTTCGTCTCCAGGATCGACTGCTTGTCGAGAATCTTGACGGCGAGATGCGATGCGACCGTATCGGCGAGCTTCGCATAATCTTCGATCTGGTTCACCGCCGCGACAACCTCCGGCGAGACCTTCTTATTGAGCTTCACATAGCTCTCGAATTCGGAGACGACGGAACGCGCCAGCGCCTCGACCTCGACCTGATCGGCCGGCTCATCGGCGACGGCATCGGCATCGGCCTCATAATAATCATCCGTCCGCGTATAATGCTGGACATGCGCCCGGATCTGACCTTCGACCAGCACTTTCACGGTGCCGTCGGGCAGTTTGAGCAGCTGCAAGACCGAAGCGAGCGTGCCGGTCTTGAAGATAGCGTCCGGGTTG
>DAIESR010000119.1 GCA_027346205.1 Beijerinckiaceae bacterium | reverse complement strand
CCAGCGGAACCGGCTCGGGCAAGACGACCTTGCTCAATTGTCTTACGCATTACATCGATCATGATGAGCGCGTCATCACATGCGAAGACGCAGCTGAACTGCAATTGCAGCAATCGCATGTCGTGCGACTTGAAACGCGTCCACCTAATCTCGAGGGAACCGGCGCTGTCACCATGCGCGACCTCGTGAGAAACTGCCTGCGCATGCGGCCGGAACGCATCATCGTCGGTGAGGTGCGCGGCCCGGAAGCTTTCGATCTTCTGCAAGCAATGAACACGGGCCATGACGGCTCCATGGGCACGCTCCACGCCAACTCGCCGCGCGAAGCATTGAGCCGTCTCGAATCGATGATCACCATGGGCGGCTTTTCTCTGCCGGCCCGCACGATACGCGAAATGATCGTGTCCTCGATCGACGTCATCATTCAGACCTCACGCCTGCGCGACGGCTCACGCCGCATAACCCATGTTTCCGAGGTGATGGGACTCGAAGGCGAAGTTGTTATCACGCAGGATTTGCTGGTCTATGACGTGACAGGCGAGGATGCCTCTGGACGGCTGAAGGGGCGGCACCGTTCGACCGGAATCGGGCGCCCGCGTTTTTGGGAACGAGCACGCTATTTCGGCGAAGAGCAGAGGCTTGCCCGCGCCATCGATGCCGCCGAGGTCAAGGACGAGCCATGACGGCGGATGAATGTCGAAAGCATAGGTGGCCGGCATGGACATGAATAGCCTGCTTTTGGCCGTACTCGCCTCCATAGCGGTGGCGGGTTTTCTCTATGTGTTCGTGTATCCGCTGCTCAGCGGTGAAGCTAAGGTGGAGAAGCGAAAAGCCATCGTCATGGCGCCCGGGACACCGCGGAAGGTGAGCGAAAAGCAAATCGATGCCAATGCACGGCGCAAGCAGGTCACCGACAGTTTGAAGGAAATCGAGACACGCAATAAGCGTAAGAAAGTTCCACTCGAAGGCAAGATCCTCCAGGCTGGCTTAACTTGGTCGAAGCGCCAGTTTTACGTCTATTCGCTGCTCATCGGGGTCTCGTTGGGGGGCGCGATTTTCTTGTTCACCGAAAATCCCTTCATCGCACTCGGCGCCCTCATAGCGGGCGGGCTCGGCCTGCCGCGTTGGTTTCTCGGTTTTTCCGCCAATCGGCGCAAGAAGAAGTTCATCGACGCTTTTCCGGAGGCCATCGACATTATTGTCCGTGGCATCAAGGCTGGCCTCCCTCTCGGCGATTGCCTACGCATCATCGCGGATGAGACGGGCGAGCCGATGCGGTCGGAATTCCGCCAGATCGTCGAGGCGCAGGCCATGGGATTGTCGGTCGGCGAAGCCGTCGACCGGCTCGTGACCCGATTGCCGATTTCCGAGACCAGCTTTTTCTCCATCGTGATCAATATTCAGCAGAAAGCCGGTGGCAATCTCTCCGAAGCGCTCGGGAATCTCTCGGCTGTGCTGCGCGACCGCAAGAAGATGAAAGGCAAGATCGCCGCGCTGTCGTCGGAAGCCAAATCTTCCGCAATGATCATCGGCGCTTTGCCCTTCGTGGTCGGTGGCCTGGTCTATATAACGAGTCCGGCCTACATCAGTTTGTTATGGACGACGTCGACCGGCCAGCTCGTGATGGGCGCTTGCGCGCTGTGGATGGGTCTTGGCATTTTGGTGATGAAGAAGATGGTGAGTTTCGATATCTGAAACCAGGGCAGGCTGCTTTGATCCGAGGCTTTGTCAAAATGACTGAGTCGAATGAAAACGTAGATGAGATGGGCAGCAACGCAAATGTCGAGACAATGACCAGGCGGGCGTTACGATGAACTTCCTGACCGCACTATTAGACCGGCAAGTGCTGCTCGGCCTCCTGGTCGCGATTGCCACTTTCGCGACGATCGTCACCAT
>DAIESR010000111.1 GCA_027346205.1 Beijerinckiaceae bacterium | reverse complement strand
GGCACGGCGGTGCTTGGGCTTGGCACGATCGGACCGCTGGCCGCCAAGCCCGTGATGGAAGGCAAGGCTGTCCTTTTCAAGAAATTCGCCGGCATCGATGTCTTTGATATCGAAGTCGCGGAGACGGATGTCGACCGTTTCGTCGATGTCGTGGCTGCGTTGGAGCCGACTTTCGGCGGCATCAATCTCGAAGATATCAAGGCGCCGGAATGTTTCGAAATCGAGCGCAAGCTCAAGGAACGGATGGCGATCCCCGTCTTTCATGATGATCAGCATGGCACGGCGATCATTGTCGCGGCGGCGATTTTGAACGGGCTCGAACTCGCCGGCAAATCGATCGCCAATGCGAAGATTGTCACGTCCGGCGCCGGCGCCGCTGCGCTCTCCTGCCTCAACCAGCTCGTCGGTCTCGGCGCAAAGCGAGAAAACATCTTCGTCACCGATATCGTCGGCGTCGTCTACAAGGGCCGCGCCGAGCTGATGGATCAATGGAAGGAACCTTATGCCAAGGACACGAATGCGCGCACGCTCGCAGATGTGATCGGCGGCTCCGATGTCTTTCTCGGCCTATCGGTGGGCGGCGTTCTGAAGCCCGAGATGGTGAAGGAAATGGCCGAGCGGCCTTTGATCATGGCGCTCGCCAATCCAAATCCGGAGATCGATCCCGCCGTGGCGCTCGCCGTGCGGCCCGATGCCATGCTCTGCACCGGCCGCTCGGATTATCCGAACCAGGTGAACAACGTCCTTTGCTTTCCCTATATTTTCCGCGGCGCGCTCGATGTGACGGCCTCGACCATCAATGAGGCGATGAAGCTCGCCGCCGTCCGCGCCATCGCCCAATTGGCGCATGAGAGCCCCTCGGACGTCGTCGCCAGGGCGTATGGCGGTGAGGCGCGCCTTTACGGCAAGGACAATCTCATCCCTTCGCCCTTCGATCCACGGCTCATCCTACGAATTGCGCCAGCGGTGGCGCGTGCGGCCATGGAAACCGGCGTGGCGCAAAAGCCGATCACTGATTTCGCCGCTTATGAAGAGAGCCTCTCCCGTTTCGTCTTCCGCTCCCGCCTCATCATGACGCCTTTGCTGCAGGCGGCGAAATCCGATCCGAGGCGTGTGATCTATGCCGAAGGCGAGGATGAGCGCGTGTTGCGGGCGGTGCAGACCGTGGTCGAGGAGGGCCTCGCCAAGCCTATCCTCGTCGGTCGTCCGCAGGTTGTCGAGACGCGGTTGAAACGCTTCGGTCTTTCGATCAAGCCGGGGCAGGATGTCGAGATCATCAATCCGAAAGATGATCCACGCTACCGCGATTATGTCGCCACCTATCTCGAGACGGCCGGTCGGCGCGGCATCACGCCCGACGCGGCCCGCAGCATGGTGCGCACCAGCTCGACGGTGATCGCCGCGATCGCCGTGAAGCGCGGCGATGCGGATGCGATGTTGTGCGGGCTCGAAGGCCGTTTCGCCTCGCGGCTGCGCCATATCCGCGACATCATCGGCCTCAGCGCGGGCGCGCGCGACTTCGCCGCCATGTCTTTGATGATCACCAGCAAGGGTTCGTTTTTCTTTTTGGCCGACACTTATGTGCGGGCGGAGCCGACCGCCGAGGAGGTGGCGGAAATTGCGCTGATGTGTGCCGCGCAGGTCCGTCGCTTCGGCATCGAGCCGAAGATCGCGCTCGTCTCCCATTCCGATTTCGGTTCTGACGACACGCCATCTTCCATGAAGATGCGTGCCGCCGTCCAGATCCTGCGCGATGTCGCGCCCGATCTCGAAATGGATGGTGAGATGCAGGCGGATTCGGCGTTGTCTCAGGCGATGCGCGATCTTGTCTTGCCCTCGTCGCGACTCATGGGCGATGCCAATGTCCTCGTCTTCCCCAATCTTGATGCAGCCAATGTCGCTTATCAAATGGCGAAAATTGTTGCCGAGGCTCTGCTCGTCGGCCCGATCCTTTTGTGATGCGCCAAGCCGGCGCATATATTGACGCCTTCGGTCACCGCCCGCGGCATCGTCAATATGACGGCGCTGTCCGTTGCTGAAGCGCAGGCAATGCAAAAGTCGGAGAGCGAACGACTGCAAATGGCTGGAATTTGATCTTGAACAAGGACGCAACGACGCTTCGGTCCTATTAAAGTGAAGCTGCGGCTTGCGATTTGCGGGCGAGCTGCGCAGATTGGCCTTCGGAGATCGCATGTCTTTCGGTCAAGGACCGAGAGACTTCTGATCTTGTTCTGACAGCGCGAGACCGGCTACATGACCAAATTGCGCGCGGACCGCTCGATGATGGTTGCCATGCCGGATGAGGCCGGTGCATTTGAGCCTTCCGACAGCGCGGGCCTATCGGAATGCCATGCCGTATCGCTGCGTTTTGAGCTCAAGCCCGAGGATGCCGACCACTTCGCTGAAAGGCTCGATCGGTCGGGCGGCCTATGTGACGTGATCGAGAAGATACGCGGGGTCTATCTCGATACGCCCGAATATGCGATCGCCGCGTTGGGACTTGGCTTCGGCATCAGGCAGCATAGCAAGATGGTTGTGGTGGCCGGCCATGTGACATCGGACGCCAAGCGCCGCGGCTGGAAAAGATTCGTAGAGCCGCTATCGGCTGCGACGCCGATTTCTGCACGGCGCATGCTCAAATCCAGTCTTCGCGATGCTCTCGCGATCGATGTCGTGGCGCGCGTCGAGACGCAGAGCTACGTTTGGTCTGTCGCTTGCGGCGAGTCGCAGGCTCAAATCGTCCTTGATCGCTCGACCGTCCTGATGAACGGTAAAGAGGTCACGCTGGCCTCCGTCCGTTTCGCATGCGACGCTGCGAATGCGGATTTCTTTCGGCTCGTCTCGGAAGTTTGCGAAGCGGATAGGCTGCGCTTGACCGCTGAATCGGATTTGGCGCGCGCCTTTCGCTTATGTGGCGGTCCAAGCAAGCCTTATGTCACGGCATTTGCGCCTGAGCTCGATGGCGATATGGATGCGGCGGGGGCTTTCCGCACCATCGCGGCTGGCTGTTTCGACCAGTTCCTGCTCAATGAAACGGCGGTCCGAGCAACAGCGGACCCTGAGGCCGTGCATCAATGCCGCGTCGCCTTGCGGAGGCTTTCCGCCTGCCTGCGTTTCTTCTCGGGATTCATCGACGGCGCAGACTATGAAGCCGTTCGCGCCGAACTCAAAGAGCTTGGCACGCATTTGCGGACGGCCCGCGATCTCGATGTGATGATCGCGGATGTCATCGCGCCCGCGCTTGCGGTCGATCCGCCATCCGGCGCGACGACGCTGATGCGTGAGATCGAGGCACGGCGCAGCAACGCCTATGCTGATCTCGTCGCCACGCTTCGCGCGACCTCCTCCGCCGCCTTCTTTCTCCGTTTTGCCATCTGGCTGGAAGCTGGCGATTGGACGAGATCCGGGGATCCGAAGAGCGTGAAGCGGCGGCGCGGGCCGATCGCCAAATATGCACGCCGAAAATTCGACAGAATGAGTACGGCCTTCGCGGAGCGCTGCGCTGAACTCGGACAGATGGACAGTGAGGAACGTCATCGCACGCGCATAAGCGCCAAGAATCTCCGTTATGATGCGGAATTCTTCGAAACTCTGGTGCGCGGCAAGACCGCCAAGAAGCGCCGGCTGGCCTTCATTCAGGCTGTGAAAACCTTGCAGACGACCTTAGGCGATTGGAATGATGTCTTGATGGCACGCCAGTTCCTCATGTCCCTCGCTGAGGAGGCGGATACCGAGACCGATCCGAAGAAAGTGGCGAAACCGAAGCCTCGGAGTACCGTTGCGGTGGCGGCCAGCGCTCTCGCCCGACGAATCGAAGAGACGCCTGAATCCCTTTTTGGCGACAACAGCGCAGCCGCTTGCACCGCCCTGACCAAGGTCAAGCCGTTCTGGACCCGTTTTGGCTAGATATGTTCCGGAAGAGCTAGAGCCTGTTCCGGAAAAGTTGATAGACTTTTCCATTATTTTAGACATCGGATATATCCGATGTCTCATTGATGAAGGACATGCTCTCATTGTTTAATGTAGAGCCGAGAGATGGTCAGCGCCGTGCGCCAGTCCGGCAGGAAGCCGCTGGTGTGGCATCTCCCGGCAAGAACATGCGCACTGTCCAGCCTGCTCTAAGCACCCGATTGGCGCAGATTTCATGGGCGGTTTCGCCGGCCAGCTGTTTTTCGACGGCTTTGGATGTGGTCGGGGTGCTCGGCTCGGCGGCGGTGAGGTCAAAAGATCTCTTGTCGGCGTGAATCTCGTAACGGGTGATGACCCGTACTGCCTTATATCCGTCGCCGACATTGCGAAGCGCCTGAAGCTCGTCGGCGCGCGCGATGGCGCTCGAACCCCATATGGCAAGCACCAAGGCTCCAATTGCGGCCACTGTGGCCGGTCGGCTTTGCGACGCGCATAAACTCGCTATCGGATCTTTCAGCATAGGCCACCCCCTCGCTCATTCCTGGGTCATTGCATCTAATCTAATTCCAATCACGCCCGGCTCATTGTCTTGATTCATGATCTCGGATGAAAGCTCCACCATTCTTTCGGATCATGCTCACGACTCGGACGCTCTCGCGACAGTCAACGAGCCCTCAATCCCGCATAATCGTGGCGATAATTTTTCCTGGCGAAAAGATTGCGGAGCCGGAGCGAGAAAATCCTTCAGGCAAGGCTGGAGCGCTCAGGCGGCGAGCGTCTCGCTCTCGAAGCCGACATCGGCGAGCGCGGCAGCTATGCGCTCGGCAGCCACGCCCGTCGTCACGGTCACTTCCTTGTGATCGAGATCACAGGCGACCGTCGCCGTCGGATCGAGCCCTTTGATCGTCGTTTCGATGGTTTGGACGCAATGGCCACAGGTCATGTCGGGAACTTTGTATTTTTGCATCTCTGTCGCTCCTCGCTTGGTCCGGGGTGGCCATGCCCCCCCACCCATTTCTACGGATGCATGTTGATGGGAGGCCTGTGGCCCGATGTCGTAAATGCAGTTGAGACCCTATATAATCTCTGTGACTTCGTATCGAAAGGCGGAGACCCATGCAGTCTTCCTCGCTCCCCTCATCCGCCCCTTCTGAAATCCCCCTGCCGAAGGATCCGGCTGGCGCGGGCGTAACGCTCATGATCGAAGGTATGACCTGCGCCTCCTGCGTCGCGCGAATCGAAAAGGCGATCCGTGCCGTGCCGGGGGTGACCGAAGCTTCGGTCAATCTGGCGACCGAACGCGCCGAGGTGCATTTCGCAGGTCCGCCGAACATCGATGCGGTCGCGACGGCGATCGGCAATGCCGGCTATACGCCTGTGATCGCAACGATCGAACTCGCGATCACAGGCATGACCTGCGCTTCCTGTGTCGGGCGGGTCGAACGCGTGCTGAAGAAGCAGCCGGGCGTTGTTGCGGCCAATGTCAATCTCGCGACCGAACGCGCCAATGTCTCCTACCTTGCCGGCAGCGTCGAGGTCGAGGCGCTTGAACAGGCGGTGGCGCGCGCTGGCTTCGGCGCGCATCGGCTGGAAGAGACGGAGCAGCCTGCGGCCCATCGTCATGCTGCCGAGGCGAAGGGCCTGACGCAAAGCCTCGCTATCGCGCTCGCGCTCACTCTGCCGCTCGTCACCCTTTCGATGGCGCCGGAATTTCTTCCCGCGCTCAAGAATTTCGTGAATGACAAAATCGGTTTCCAGACTTTGCATGTCATCGAATGCGTGCTGGCGACGATCGTGCTCTTTGGCCCTGGCTGGCGCTTCTTCGCCAAGGGCGTGCCGGCGCTTTTGCATGGCGGTCCGGACATGAATGCGCTGGTCGCGCTCGGCACTTTCGCGGCCTGGT
>DAIESR010000109.1 GCA_027346205.1 Beijerinckiaceae bacterium | reverse complement strand
GCATCGACGAGGCGCGTTCCGAATGCAATGAGATCAGCTGGATCTCACCAATCGCCAAAGCCTTATTGAAAGCGGAAGCCGGAGATGTCGTCGAGGTCCGCACGCCGAAGGGCATCGAACCGCTGGAAATCGTAACGATCGAATATTGAGGAATGGCGGGGCTATACCCGCCATCACTTGGATTGCGACAGGCGAGACCACTTAATGGTGATCATGGCCGCCATGCGGTCCGCCGCGATGGCCATGCGGTCTACCATGGCCCCTACGGTCGCCGTAGTACCAGCCGTGCCAACCGGCGCCGCCACCCCAGCCGTAACCCCTCCGATAGGCGTAGCCGCACCAATACCAACCGGGTCCGCGCCAACCGCCGGGATACCAGCAATAATTGCGGCCGCCCCAGACATAAGGCGCTCCCACCGCGACGCCCGCAGCGCCTGCGGCAACGCCCGCCGCAACTCCCAAGGCATCGAGTGGATCTTGCGCCTGCGCCGGTACGGCCGTGGCAAGCAATCCAGCAACCGCCATGCTTCCCATCATCATCGAAATATTGAAATGACTCATTATTCCGCTCCCCGGCTCCTACGCAATACTAATCATTATTCTACTGCGTAATGCCAACGCCTATATCGGCTCATGGTTGCATGAAAATGTCAATCTGATCACCAGAGTCTGGTGGGGCCGAAACCTGGACATGCTCCAGGCATTCAATCTGCATGGGGCGCGGCCAACAGGCAAGATCGCGCGCGCCAGCCGGCGCAGAAGCACTTCAATTCGATGAAATCAGAAGCTAAAACCAAGACATCGATTTCGGGTGAGTTTGGAAAGGACCCAAGCAATGGCCACTGATTATGCCTTCATCCGCGCCTATGGCAAATTCATCGGGGCGCGGGAATCTTTCGTCGACGACCTTGTGCGCCAGGCACGCCGGGAGAACATCGGATACGATGTCTATAATTACGACAAGGAAGCCAAGCGCTGGCTACGTTTTCCCGACCTGGAAGAAAAAGGCGAAGCCGGTGACGCCGAGGCTGCCGCAACAGTAAAGAAAATGCGCGAGATCATGAGATGAAGAGATGCGCACCGCTCGGCCGCGTCTACGGCATGTGTTTGCTGCGTGATGGCCGGGCTTATCCCGGCCAGCCCCGATTGGATCGGCGTATACGGAAGTTTCTCTGACGACGACAAATACCTGAAGACCCCTACTTGAAATCTACAGGGGCATGGCTTGGCAAGCTGAGACAGCCAAGCCGCGCTATCACACCGTCACTCAACCCAAATTCAATTCCTTGAAGAAATCATTGCCCTTGTCGTCGATGACGATAAAGGCCGGAAAATTCTCGACCTCGATCTTCCAGATCGCTTCCATGCCGAGCTCGGGATATTCCAGAACCTCGACCTTTTTGATGCAATCCTGGGCGAGCCGCGCCGCCGCCCCACCGACCGAGCCGAGATAGAAGCCGTGATGCTCGGCGCAGGCTCGCCGCACTTGCGCCGAGCGATTGCCCTTGGCAACCATGATCAGCGAGCCGCCGGCCGCCTGAAATTGCTCGACATAGGAATCCATGCGTCCAGCGGTCGTCGGCCCGAAGGAGCCCGAGGCATAGCCCGCCGGCGTCTTCGCCGGGCCGGCATAATAGATCGTATGGTTCTTGAAATAATCCGGCATGGGCTCGCCGCGTTCGAGTCTTTCGCGGATCTTGGCATGGGCAAGATCGCGCGCGACGATCATCGTGCCGGTCAGCGACAACCGCGTCTTGATCGGATATCTCGACAAGGTCGCCAGAATTTCAAGCATGGGCTTCGACAGATCGATTTGCACGACTGTGCCTACGAGCGACGCCTCATCGATCGGCGGTAGATATTTCGCAGGGTCATGTTCGAGCTCTTCGACGAAGACGCCCTCTTTCGTGATCTTGCCGAGCGCCTGTCGATCCGCCGCGCAAGAGACGCCGAGGCCGATCGGCAATGATGCGCCATGCCTCGGCAAGCGGATGACGCGCACATCATGGCAAAAATATTTGCCGCCGAACTGTGCGCCGACGCCGAGATCCTGTGTGAGCTTGTGGATCTCGGCTTCCATCGCGAGATCGCGGAAGGCATGCGCATCCGCGCCACCCTGCGTCGGCAGGTTGTCGTAATAGCGTGTCGAAGCGAGCTTGACCGTCTTCAATGTCAGTTCCGCCGAAGTGCCACCAATGACAATCGCGAGATGATAGGGCGGACAGGCGGCGGTGCCGAGCGTGAGGATCTTCTCTTTGAGGAAGTCCATGAGACGGTCATGCGTCAGCACCGAGGGCGTTGCCTGATAGAGGAAGGTCTTGTTGGCCGAGCCGCCGCCCTTTGCGATGAAGAGGAATTTATAAGCCTCTTCGCCTTCGCTATAAATTTCGATCTGCGCCGGCAGATTGGTCTTGGTGTTGACCTCTTCGAACATGGACAGCGGCGCAAGCTGTGAATAGCGCAGATTCTTTTTCTCATAGGCATCCTTGATGCCTTGCGCGAGAGCAGCATCGTCGTCGCCCTCGGTGAAGACGAGACGGCCTTTCTTGGCGACAATGATGGCGGTGCCCGTGTCCTGACACATGGGCAGCACGCCACCTGCCGCGATATTGGCGTTCTTCAAAAGATCATAGGCAACGAATTTGTCATTCTCCGTCGCTTCGGGATCTTCGAGAATAGAAGCAAGTTGGGCGAGATGGCTCGGCCGCAGCAGATGATTGATGTCGATCATCGCGGTCTCGGCCAAGAGCCGCAACGCTTCGGGCTCGACGACCAGCATCTCATGCGCACCGAATTTCTCGGCATGCACGCCCGACGACGTGAGCTTACGATAAGGTGTCGTATCCGGCCCGAGCGGGAAGAGCGGAGCGAATTGAAAACTCATCTTGAACGAAGCTCCTTCTGCGAGCCTCGCCGCTCTAACACGGCCGAGGCGCCGGCTTGGCCGTCAAGCCGCGTGCGAGGTCGGCTCCTGCGTCAACACGGCATAGAGAGCTGCCGGATCTTGAATGGCGCGCAATTTCGCGATGATGGCCGGGTCGCGCAGCACGCGCGCGATCCGTGCCAAAGCCTTCAAATGATCGGCTCCCGCCGATTCAGGTGCGAGCAACAGAAAGACGAGATCGACCGGCGTCCCGTCGACCGCCTCGAAATCGACCGGCTTTTCGAGCCGCGCGAAAACCCCGATGATCGAAGGGCATTTTTCGAGCTTCGCATGCGGGATGGCGATGCCATTGCCGATGCCGGTCGAACCGAGCCGCTCGCGCTGAAGCACGGAATCGAAAATCTGGCGCGCCGGCAAATGAGAGATATGCGCCGCCTTTTCGCTTAACTCGTGCAACAATTGCTTCTTGGAACTGGCACGAAACGAAGCCACCACCGCTTCGGGTTGAAGAAGATCTGTGAGCCGCATGGGAAGAGGCACGTCCAATCTTCGAACGCTCGACGAAATGGTCATGATGCGCTGCGTGGAAAAATGAGGCTGGGACATAGATCCGGGTTCCCCCGTCACCCTCCTTTGTCAGAGAGCAGAACTCCCGGATGAAGCGGCTGTATCGATCCAGCCGATGTGTCCATCGGCCCGGCGATAGACGATATTCGTGCGCCCATCCCCCGCATGGCGGAATATGACGACCGGCGCATTGGTGACATCGAGTTCTTGGACCGCCGAGGAAACCGACATTTCCTTGAGCCTGGCAAATGACTCGGCAATGACAAGCGGATTTATATCCTCGGTGATTTCCGGCTCCGCCACATCGCTGTCGATTGTGACGGCGGACAACCCTTCGACGATGCGATACGAATTGGCCACGCCGCTCCCGCGATCACGCAAACGACCCTTCAAGCGCCGCAGCCGATTTTCGATCCGGTCCGCAGCCTTGTTAAAGCTCACATAGGCATCCTGCGCTTCCGCCTCAACTTGCAGAATTATGCCGGAGTCGAAATACAGGCTGCAATCTGCCCGAAAGCCAGAGCCTTCTCTTTCAATGGTGACATGTCCGCTCACCGGCTCAGCGGAATATTTCGCAACCACAGCATCAAGGCGAGCGCCTACATGGTTGCGAAGCGACTCCCCGATATCGAGATTCTTGCCGGAGACGCGTAAGGTCATGGCTTTCTCTCCAATCAGCAGCGCCGCCCCCTCAACTCTTGCCCTTTATCGAGCATTTGATTTCAGGGTTAGGAGCGTCTCGCCGCGAAGTCAATGGGCGGCTTGAACCCGTTGCACCGCATTCTAGATGCGCTGCATATGCACCCGCCAGCCCCAATATTGGTATGCTATTTCGCAAATCTAGAGCAGATCGTTCATTTCTGGATTGAATGGAAAGATTAAAAGCATGCAGCTATGTCACGGGACCATGGCTGCCGTTAACGCTACCGTGCCTGCCAAAAACGGCAGCGCGCCATATTTCAATGCACAGCCTTCATGCGGCGGCGTTCGACCGAAGACGGGATGCGCAAGCTCTCACGATATTTGGCGACAGTACGGCGGGCAATATCGATATTGGAAGATTTGAGGCGCGCGACGATCGCATCGTCGGAGAGGATATCGCCTGGATCTTCTTGATCGATCATCTGCCGGATACGAAAACGCACAGCCTCGGCCGAATGCGCATCGCCGCCATTGTGCGAGGCGATCGAGGCGGTGAAGAAATATTTCAACTCGAATAGGCCGCGCGGGGTCGCCATATATTTGTTCGATGTCACCCGCGAGACGGTCGATTCGTGCATGCCGATCGCATCGGCGATCGTCTTGAGATTGAGCGGGCGTAAATGCTCGACGCCATGCGCGAAGAAGGCATCCTGCTGGCGCACGATCTCGCTCGACACTTTCAATATGGTGCGCGCTCTCTGTTCGAGACTCTTCGTCAACCAATTGGCGGTCTGCAGGCAGTTCGAGAGAAAACTCTTGTCGGTCTCATTGGCCTTGTTGCGCGTCACCCTTGTCGCATAGGTCTGGTTGACAAGCAGACGCGGCAGGACCTCGGAATTCAGTTCGACATGCCACGTGCCGTCCGGCAAGGACTGGACGACGACATCCGGCACAACTGGCTGAATGGAAGCGCCACCGAAGGCGCGGCCGGGCTTCGGATCGAGCCGGCGGATCTCGGCGATCATGTCGACGATGTCCTCATCATCGACACCACAGACTTTGCGAAGAGCCGCGAAATCGCGCTTGGCGACGAGTTCGAGATGCCCCACGAGCGCTTGCATGGCCGGATCGAAACGATCCTTTTCGCGCAATTGAATGGCGAGGCATTCGGCCAGATTGCGCGCCCCAATGCCGGAAGGATCGAAGGTCTGGATCGTCACGAGGATCTTCTCGACCCGCTCGATCGGCGTAGCGAGCCGGCCCGCGATCTCGGTAAGGCTCTCGGTGACATAACCGGCCTCGTCGACCAAATCGATCAGCGTCTGGCCGATGATGCGATCGATGGGATCGGAAATCGCGAGCATCAATTGCGCGACGAGATGATCCTTGAGGCCAAGCTCGGCCGCCACATAGGCTTCAAGATTGGTAGCCTCGCCGTCAGCCGTGGACCCTGGCGAGCCTGACCAGGAGGTGGCCGACAGTCCCGCACCTTCGACATAATCGTGCTGTTCGCCGGGAGTCGGCGCCCGATCATCGTCGAAGGTATTTGACAATTCCGTGCCGAGGCTCGCCTCGAGGCTCCCACGATCCGTAGCAAAGGAGTCGGCATGCCAATCGGCTTCGCTCGCCTCGTTGAAATCATCACCGCCGGCGATCTCCATACGCTCCGCTGCGCTGTCCTGCCCCGTGGCACCGCTCGCCTCATATGGATCGGGCATGTCCTCGGCCCGCTCGAGAAGCGGATTGCGTTCGAGCTCCTCCTGGACGAAAGCGGCGAGTTCCAGATTGGAAAACTGGAGAAGTTTGATCGCCTGCAGAAGCTGCGGAGTCATCACCAGGGCTTGGCCCTGGCGCATGAGAAGCTTGGTGGTGAGCGCCATTACGAAATCAACTGTCTACAACCCCGCCGACCGGGCCTCTTATCGGCCCGTTTTTTGCTTATAGCACGTAGAATGCTTTTATCTCTGCCTAAAAAAGCGCCAAGCTTAATTTTTTAGTAAAAAATGTGCGCCGCGGTTCTGAGCCAGACATGGCGCAAAAGAGCCTGCCTACATATTGGCCTAAGCCATAAAATGTCGCGCTTTAGCTCATCCCACCCATTTGGAATCGCCAGAGCATGTCCCGGAAAAGTTGGCTAGACTTTTCCGACAAAGGACATGCTCTCATTGTTTGGTGCGAAAATAAAAGACAAGAGCGGCAGCACCGATTCCATTTGAATGTTCGTTCGCCGTTCTAGAGCGTTGGATACTCTAAAGCCCTAAAACCGCGTGCGTTCATGGGCTTTTTCATAACCGCCATATTTGCGTTTCCAATCCGAGGCATCGAGCGGCCGGCTGGATTCGGTCACGAAATCTTCCCGTCTATAACCTTGGATGTAGAGAAGCCCCGAGAGATCGCCACGATCGATGCGCGCTGTGGCCGCATCAGTGACCAGAGCTTCGGCACGAAAAGCGATGCCGCAGCCGACATGGTCGAGAAGCGGCAGATCGGCGGCGTCATGGACGACCATGAGCACATCGCTTCTTGCGATCACCTGCGCCGCAAGCAAGCTCTCGAGAAAGACCGTCTTGCCGGCCGGGTTGAGCACGGGTTCGGCAAGCGCCGCAATTTTATCATTCTCCAAGATGAGCTTGTTCGCGATGACTTCCGTAATGCCCGCCTTGCCGGCGACCGGGCCCGCGAAACAGGAAAAGCCAAAGGTGGCCAAGGCCACGGTCGCGCCATGGGCGCGCATTGTCTCGACGAGCACCCGCGCGCCGGGCGTCATCGCCATTTTCTTGCCCAGCACGTGCGAAAGACAGTCCGTCCTGCGGGTTTGCAGAAATGCAAAAATCTCCCGCAAGCCAGCGGCATAGGAAATCTCGCCATTGGCAACCTTGGCGCGGATCTCATTGTGCTGCGGCGCGCAACCGATGACTGATGCTATTTCGTCGAGCGTATTCTGACCAATCAGAACCTTGTCCATTTCGGCGAAGAGCAGCTTTTTCCTTCGTCCTTCGATCGGCTGGACGATCACATCTATCTGTGGATCAGCGATCGCGCCGCGCAGCTTCTCAGCCAGCGCTCGGCAATCGAGCGTGCCTGCGGAAGCAAAAGAAATATCGGCCGCGATCCCTTTATCGAGCCAAGCAGGCTCTTGCGGCGCCTCCAAGACTTCGCTGGTGTGCAAGACTTCGCCGGCGCGGGCAAGATGTCTTTCGGCGAGAGCAGGAAAGCTCGTATCGCAGAAAAGCGTCGCGACATGGGAACTGGATGTCATACTCGTACCTCGCGCCAGAAGGCGTAGACCGTTTCAATCGCCGCGCCGCGGGTGACGACCAAGAAATGGCCTCACCCTTCGCTGCTAGTCGAATTCCACAGGCTCGAATTCGCGAAAAGTGGAGCAGAATTCGCAGGTCACGCCGATCTTGCCATTATCCCCGACCATGTCCTTGCGTTCATCCGGCGTAAAGCTCTTCAGCATATTGGCGATGCGCTCGCGCGAGCAGCGGCAGGATGCCCGCACATTCTGCGTCTCGAAGACCTTGACGCCGCGCTCATGGAACAGCCGATAGAGCAGACGCTCGCTCGACAGGGTCGGATCGACGAGCTCATGATCCTCGACCGTGGCAGCGAGTGCCTTGGCTTCGACCCAGGCATCGTCCTCTTTCATTTCCGGCACGAGCGTGCCTTCCGGCGCATCGCCCGGCGGCAGATCGGGCATGACCTGACGCTCGCGCGAGGCCGGCAGGAACTGCACCATCAAGCCGCCGGCGCGCCATTCCATGCCGGCGCCGGTGAGGCTTTCAGCGACCGCCAGCCGCACGAAAGTCGGAATCTGCTCCGATTGGCGGAAATATTGATGCGCCGCCGCCTCCAGCCCCTGGCCTTCGAGCGCGACAATGCCCTGATAACGCGACATCTCGTTGCCCTGCTCGATCGTCAAGGCGAGATGGCCCTTGCCGAGCAGCTCCGCTGTTGGTCCGACCTCTGCGAGCCTTTCCGCATCAAAGCGCGCGAAGCCACGCAGCCCATCTGGCGCGTCGAAATCGACGACCAACATATTGACCAAGCCGTCGCTGCGCGTCTGCAGCTGCAGCCTTCCGTCGAATTTCAACGCCGATCCGAGCAGCGCGGTGAGCACAGCCGCCTCGCCGAGAAGACGCGCGACCGGCGCCGGATAATCATGCTGGCCAAGAATGCGATCGACCGAGGCGCCAAGCCGCACGACGCGGCCGCGCAGATCCAGCGGTTCGACCGCGAAGGGCAGCACCCGGTCGTCGCGCCCCTCGTCCGAGACCGGCCGCGTGACGGCCGCCGTCTGCGGCTTTAAATCTGTCATTCTTCGAGCGTCCCGAAACACCAGGAAAGAATGCCCTTTTGCGCATGCAGCCGGTTCTCGGCCTCGTCGAAGACGACCGACTGCGGACCGTCGATCACCTCGTCCGTCACCTCCTCGCCGCGATGCGCCGGCAGGCAATGCATGAAGATCGCATCCTTTGCCGCGGCCGACATCAGCTTCGCATTCACCTGATAAGGTGTCAGAAGATTGTGGCGGAAGCTTTCGTCCTCATCGCCCATCGAGACCCAGCAATCGGTGATGATCGCATCGGCACCGCACACCGCCTCATAAGGATCGCGGGTAACGGTGAGGCGCGTCTGCGTGCTGCGTGCAAAGGCGAGAAGCTCGGGCGGCAGATCGAGTTCGGCCGGGGTCGCGACAGTGATAGCGAAATCGAATTTATGCGCCGCGTGAATCCAGCTCGCCAACACATTGTTGGAATCGCCGCTCCACGCCACGGTGCGGCCCTTGATCGGGCCGCGATGCTCTTCAAAGGTCATGACATCCGCCATCACTTGGCACGGATGGGACGTTTTGGTGAGCCCGTTGATGACCGGCACATCGGCATAAGCCGCGAGTTCCCTGAGCTGAGCGGAATCGAGAACCCGAATGACGATGGCATCGACAAAGCGGGACAGCACCCGCGCCGTATCGGCGATGGTCTCGCCGCGGCCGAGCTGCATTTCCTGACCGGTCAGCATGATCGTCTCGCCACCCAATTCCCGCATTCCGACATCGAAGGAGACGCGGGTGCGGGTCGAGGGCTTATCGAAGATCATCGCCAGAACCTTGCCGATGAGCGGGCGCTGCGCGGCGAGCTGACCCTTTTGGCGGCGGCGCTTGATGGCCAACCCCGTTTCGAGAATGCGCCGCAGTTCTGTGGCGGGCATTTCGGAAAGATCGAGAAAATGCCGTAAAGATCTGTCGGTGGCTCCGTTTTTCGCACCGTTGATCATCCGACTGCTCCTCTCAACGGCATGTCCTTTTGCGAGTCTCGCGCGAAATGCGCGGCGGCGGCATCGAGCCGGCGCAGGGCTTCGGCGATCTCCGCCTCCCCGATGATGAGCGGCGGCAAAAGTCGTGCAACATTATCGGCGGCTGGGATGATGATGATCTTTTCGGCCCGCGCGGCAGCCACGAAATCCGCGATCGGCACGTGAGTCTTGAGACCCAGCAGCAGGCCTTGGCCGCGAACCTCGGCGATCACGCCGCTATGCTTGCCCTGCAACTCGCCAAGCCGCTCCTTCAGGATCTGGCCCATGCGCGCGGCATGATCGAGGAAACCCTCCGAGAGCACCACATCGAGCACGGCATTGCCGATCGACGTGGCGAGCGGATTGCCGCCATAAGTGGTGCCGTGGCTGCCCAGCGTCATGCCCTTGCCGGCCTCGCGCGTAACGAGAAAGGCGCCGAGCGGAAACCCGCCGCCAATACCCTTGGCGATCATCATGATATCCGGCGTAATGCTGGTCCTTTGATAGGCGAAGAGCGGACCGGTGCGCCCGACCCCGGTCTGCACCTCGTCGAAAATGAGCAGGAGACCATTCTCGTCGCAATAGCGGCGCATCGCCTCGAGATGGTGAGGCGGCACCTCGCGCACCCCGCCCTCACCCTGAATCGGCTCGACGAGAATCGCGCCTGTCTGCGGGCCGATCGCTGCTTTCAAAGCATCGAGATCGCCCAAAGGCACCTGGTCGAATCCCTCGAGCCGCGGCTCGAAGCCTTCGAGATA
>DAIESR010000101.1 GCA_027346205.1 Beijerinckiaceae bacterium | reverse complement strand
CGTCAGAGGCGAAGGATCGCGAATCGCAGGCGAAAATCGCCGATCTCGGCTCCCGGCTGAATGTGGCGCTCGCCCAAAAGGTGCAGGAGCTATCGCATTATCGCTCGGACTTTTTTGGACGGCTGCGGCAGATTCTCGGCGACCGGCCGGGGATCAGGACTGTCGGCGACCGCTTCGTCTTCCAATCGGAAGTTCTGTTCGATAGCGGCCAGGCGACGGGCAATGCCGCCGGCAAGGCCGAACTCGACAAGCTCGCTTCAGCGGTCATCGAGCTCGAGCATGAGATTCCGCCAGAGATCCCCTGGGTGCTGCGGGTCGACGGCCATACGGACAAAAGGCCCATTCAATCGGCGCAATTCCCGTCGAATTGGCAGCTCTCCGCGGCCCGCGCGATCGCCGTGGTGCAATATCTGATCAGCAAGGGTGTGCCGCCGCAGCGCCTCGCCGCCGCCGGCTTCGGCGAATATCAGCCGATCGATCCCGGCGACACAGAAGAGGCCTACAAGAAGAACCGCCGCATCGAGTTGAAGCTGACCGAGAAGTGAATTTTTCCAGCAGGTATCTTCGGCCGTTCTTGCGTCACGGGCCGGCATCTGGCAGACCCCTTGGTTCATGCTACCGGGCCGGTAGCTCAATGGTTAGAGCCGGCCGCTCATAACGGTCTGGTTGCAGGTTCGAGTCCTGCCCGGCCCACCAGCTTACCAGAGTGTTTCGAACACTCTACATCCCACCCAAATGATCGGCGACCGTGAAAATGTCCTTGTCACCGCGCCCGGAAATATTCACCACCATGAGATGGTCCTGCGGCTTTTGCGGCGCGATTTCAGCGACCTTGGCGAGCGCATGCGAAGGTTCCAGGGCAGGAATAATGCCTTCGAGCTTGGAGCAGAGCTGAAAAGCTTCGAGCGCCTCGGCATCTGTCGCTGACAGATAGGTCACGCGGCCACTCTCCTTCAGCCATGCATGTTCGGGGCCGATGCCTGGATAATCGAGGCCGGCCGAGATCGAATGGCCCTCCTCGATCTGCCCGTCCTCATCCATCAGCAGATAAGTGCGATTGCCATGCAGAACGCCGGGCCTCCCACCAGCGAGCGAGGCAGCATGCTTTTTGTCGAGACCGAAACCCGCAGCCTCGACGCCATAAATTTCGATATCGCGCTCGTCAAGGAAGGGATGAAAAAGCCCGATGGCATTCGAGCCGCCACCGATACAGGCGAAGAGCGAATTGGGCAAGCGGCCTTCGGCGGCGAGCATTTGCGTCCGCGTCTCTTCTCCAATGATGCATTGGAAGTCGCGCACCATGGCGGGATAGGGATGCGGCCCCGCCGCCGTGCCGATGCAATAGAAAGTATCGGCGACATTGGTGACCCAATCGCGTAAGGCTTCGTTCATCGCATCTTTCAGCGTCCGCGCCCCGGACTGCACCGGCACGACCTTGGCGCCGAGCATATGCATGCGGAACACATTCGGCTTTTGCCGCTCGACATCGACGGCGCCCATATAGACGATGCATTCGAGGCCGAAACGGGCGCAGGCGGTCGCCGTCGCCACACCATGCTGACCGGCACCGGTCTCGGCGATGATGCGCGTCTTGCCCATGCGCCGCGCGAGCAGGATCTGGCCGAGCACATTATTGATCTTATGCGCACCGGTGTGGTTCAGCTCCTCGCGCTTGAAATAGATTTTCGCGCCGCCCTCGCGGCCTTGCGCACGGGCAAGCGCGCGAACATGGCCGGTCATCCGCTCGGCGAAATAAAGCGGGCTCGGCCGCCCGACATAATGTTTGAGAAGGTCGTCGAGCTCGGCCTTGAAGGTCGGGTCCTGCTTCGCCGCCGCATAATGACGTTCGAGGTCGAGAATCAGAGGCATCAAGGTCTCGGCGACGAATCGGCCGCCGAAAATGCCGAAATGGCCGCGCTCGTCGGGACCGATGCGGAAGGAATTGGGGATATCTGGCTTCACCGACGTCTCTCTGGCAGGGATCGATCATAAGGATGCCTTGCCATAGACCTCCCGGCTTCCCTCATGCAAGCGCCGAGCGATAATGGTACGCACCTCTCGCGGTGCCGCGTGCCGTCCTAACCCCTCGTTTCTGCGGCGGCGCGGGCGTTGGCGATGAAAGCGGCGATCTTGGCCGGGTCCTTCACGCCCGGCTCACTTTCGACGCCCGATGACACATCGACGCCTTGCGCGCCGGTTTGCGTCAGCGCCTCGCCGACATTGTCCGGCCTCAGGCCCCCCGCAAGCAGCCAGGGCGTTTGCAGATCGAGCGCTTGCAAAAAGGTCCAATCGAAACTGGTCCCATTGCCACCGGGAAGCTCGGCCCCGTCTTTCGCCGGCGCAGCGTCGAACAGAAGCATATCGGCGACGCCCTGATAGGACATGATGCGGCCGATATCGCTCCCTTCGCCGCCGATGCTGATCGCCTTGATGACCGGCAAGCCGAAGCGCGTGCTGATCGTGGCGACTCTGTCCGGCCGCTCGTGCCCATGCAATTGCAGCGCATGGGGTTTCACAGCGGCGATCGCATGGGCGAGCGCCATGTCGGTCATATCCACCGTGACCAGCACTTTGACGGCTCTGTCGCCCACTTGCTCGCTGAGGGACTGCGCCACATCCAGCGGCACATGCCTCGGGCCTTTCTCGAAATGGACGAAGCCCACCATATCGGCTCCGGCGGAAAGGGCCGCATCAACCATTTCAGGCGTGGACAGTCCGCAAATCTTGACAAAGATTCCCATGCCTCGGCCTCCGACAGCACGGTCTTGCAATGGACACAAAGACTAGAACAAATTTTCCCGTTCAGGAAAGAAAAAATGGCACAATTTCTTTGGCTCTTTCAGCTTTGTCTTCGCAACGCGCGCTGAAACCAAAAAAATCTCTAAATTCCACTGCATCATCTGCTTCAAAAGCGCGCATCAAGACTTGAACTCTGCTTTGGAACAAGAATTGGGGGACATATTCTGGCGTCCAGAGGTGAAACCCCATGGCGCAGCGCATAAACGAAGTTAGGTCTTCATGCGCTCTATGTCACTGCGCAGCCGCGCCATCTCACTCTGCGCTTCGCGCGAGGCACGGCGATGCTTGCCTTGGCCGAACCACGTGAAGAGACCGCCGACCAGAACACCGGCCGCCAGTGCGAGGACGAGAACGACGAAGAGCGGCGCCTTGACTTCGATCTGCTCCGACGGATGCATCGCGAAAGGATCGAAGGACACGGTGACGATCTGCCGATTGGCGACGGCAAAGGCAACGCCGACGATCGCCAAGGGCACGAGGATGAGCCATTGCAGCACACGCTTCATCCGCGAACCCTGACCTAGAGCATGTCCCGGAAAAGTTGATAGATAGACTTTTCCGATTGAGGACACGCTCTCATTGTTTGATGTAGAGCCGATCCCGCCGGATCGGATTATCCGGAATAGCCGTCGTTGAGGCGCTCGCGCATTTCCTTGCCGGTCTTGAAGAACGGCACCGCCTTTTCATCGACCGACACATGCGCGCCGGTGCGGGGGTTGCGGCCAAGCCGCGCATCGCGGCGCTTCACTGAGAAAGCGCCAAAGCCTCGCAGCTCGACGCGGTCGCCCCGCGACAAGGCATTGGTAATCTCGTCGAGAATGGCATTCACGATCTTCTCGACATCGCGCAGATACAGGTGCGGATTGCGATCTGCAATCCGCTGCACGAGTTCCGACTTGATCATGCACGCCCCCCGGCCGCTTCACTTACCCGATGAAGCCAATTTTGCAACCGACATTGCGAAACAACGCCCGCGGACACCTGCGGCTCTACCCGCTTTACAAATCTGTCTTCACCCACGCCAGATCCAATGTCCGATGGTTGATGTCCAATGGTCTCGATAGCTTCATTCAACACGGTCAGCTTGCCAAATCGACAAGAGACCGTCAAGTAAATGCATCTTTCGATATGTCTCAGCGCGATCGAACGCTTCGGCCACCCCGGTGAATCCGAAAGCCTGCGCGATCCGCGCCGAATAGCCGAGAATCCCGAGCCGTTCGAGGCTGATGCTCCCTTTCCAGTCGCGGACAGGCAGGCCCACCGGCACGCCCTTCGCGTGCTCCAGCCAGGCGATCGCCTCCCGCTGCCCGCCGATCTGATCGATGAGTTTCACGCCCAGCGCCTGGCGGCCGGTGAACACCCGGCCGTCATCGACGACGGCGAGTTCCGCATCGCTCATATGGCGCCTTTTCTTCACCAGCCCCTTGAACCAGACATAGCTATCGTCGACGAGCGAGGCCAAGACCTGCCGCACTTGCGGACTTGTCGGCTCATAGCCGCTCGGTTCCGCCTTCAGCGGCGAAGACTTCACCGCATCGATCTTGACGCCGATCGTGTCGAGCAATTTCGCAATATTCGGATATTGGATGAGGACGCCGATCGAGCCGACAAGGGAATTGCCATGCGCCACGATCCGGTCCGCGGCGAGCGCCGTGATATAGGCGCCGGAGGCGGCCATCGTGTCGACGACCGCGACAACCGGCTTCTTCGCCGATAAGCGGCGGATCGCATCATAGAGCTTTTCCGCTCCGGTCGTCGTGCCGCCGGGACTTTCGATCGAGAGAATCACGCCGCGTGCCTGCGATCGCCCGATCTGGTCGATCAGTTTCAACGTGCCACGATCCCCAGAAATGAAGCCCCGTATCGTCAGCCGCGCAATATGCGGCGTAAGGCCGATCGGCCCAGCGATGCCAGACAGACGCAGGCCCACCGCCCCGATCAAGACGATGAGGAATAAGAAGGCGGCCACGCGCCAGAAGGACAGCTTACGCTGCAGCCGCCGACGATCGACGAGATGGTCGGGGGAAGAAGTTGACATAACCGTCGAAACCCCTGCTCGGCTAGAGCATGTCCTCAATCGGAAAAGTTGCCAGACTTTTCCGATTGAGGACATGCTCTAACTATTTGAAATAGGCTCGTATGGCGCGGCGCAACCTAGATCGCGGAGCGCGCCGACGCAAGCTGCTCCGCCGCCCAATGCAGGGCAATCGGGTGAAAGGCCCCCTCATGCTGAGGAGCCGCTGTAAGCGGCGTCTCGAAGGGCGAGGGCGGTTGGCAGATCACTTCACCCGATTGCCCTGCCGCCCAATGACGATCGCGCGAACTTAAAGAAAGACAAGCCTGGCAGTCCGATCGACACGCATCCACGATCGGGCAAGATCGCTTGATCTCTTCGCGCGCTGATCTGAACAAGCCATCTGAGCCGGGCAGCCGTCGCAAATTCACGCATAATACCCGCAAGGTCGTGAAACAGATTGAGACGCCTCGTCTTGCTGACTCGATCATGCGGTCGGCTTTGCGCCGACCGCGACTCGATTTCTGAGTCGGCTCTTTTTCGTTTACGCCTCCCCCGACCGCCCAGTAAACGAAGCCACCTCATTCTGCATCTTGGCGCATTCATTTTGACAAGTTTGGGCGGCGGCCAGGACATCCTTGCTGATCGTGCCCACTTTTCGAACCGCGTCGCCCAGCGTCACCATACTTTCCTCGACCCTGGCAACGTTCCGTGTCGTGGCGCGGACATTGCCGGCGATTTTGCCGGTCGCCATGACCTGCTCGCCGACAGCTGCCTCTATCGCCTGGCTGATTTCCAGCGAGCGGTTGATCGGGTCGACGAACGACGACACCTCCTCGACCATCAGACCTATTGCGCCCTGGAGCAATTCGATGTGGCCGGCGATTTCTTTCGTTGCAATCGAAGTCTGGTTTGCCAGAGCCTTGACCTCGTCCGCCACCACGGCGAAGCCCTTACCCACTTCGCCGGCGCGCGCGGCCTCGATCGTGGCGTTAAGCGCGAGGAGATTAGTCTGCGACGCGATACTGCCGATCAGCGCGACGACATCGCCGATTTTCTGCGCGGCGGTTTCCAGCATCTCGGCTTGTTTGCTGGTTTTCTTGACGCCCGCCACCGCAGCTTCGGCAATGCCGTGCGATTCTCGGGCCTGTCGGCCGATCTGGTTGCTGCTAGCTGCCAATTGTTCAGTGGCGGAGGCCACGGTTGACATATTCTCGTGCGATTCATACGCCGCGACCGACAAGACGCTGACCGCGCCCGCGGCGATCGCCACCGCTTCTTCCAGCCGTCCGGCGCAGCCTTCCTGCTTTTTCAGCGCCCCCAAAAGTCCGGCGATGATCGTGCCGAAAATTTGTGTGAAGGTCTCGGCCATTTCATTGCCGACGCGGCGGCGTTGTTCTTCGGTTTGTTCCTCCAGCGCTTGCTGCTCGGACTGCAATTGCACCTTGGCCTCTGCCGTTTGGCGGAACGTTTCCAGCGCTTGCGCCAACTGGCCGATTTCATCGCCGCGGGAGCGATAGGGGACCTCGAGCGCTGTTTCGCCATTTCGCAGCCGATGCGTGATCGCGACAATATTGCGCAAGGGCGGCACGGTGTTAATGACAAGAAGGACGACGATGACGCTGCCGACCGCGATGCCCGACAGGCCAAGCGCCAGCCCCAGCCGAAAGGTTTCAGGGTCGCTTTGCCGGATGTCGTTCAGGTAAAGGATAAAGAATATCCACGCCACAGTGATCGGCGGAAGGTAGGAAAGCACAGCTTTCAGACCGAGGCCGCTGCTGAATATGCGCAGAAAATTTGTAATTCTTACAATCATAGCGTCCAAGTAGAAAAGTGAAGGAGTACTATCGCTATTTATATTTGAATTTATTTTGGAACGATCTCTCGTGTAACACGGTTACTATACTATACAGTACAATTAATAATTTAATCGGAAGGCTTTTCCAACCATCAACCTGCACTTGATAACCTGTCCCGAAACTGGAACGCTCAGGATATTATTACAGTCTTTTCGGGCAC
>DAIESR010000098.1 GCA_027346205.1 Beijerinckiaceae bacterium | reverse complement strand
GCGATCAGCCGCGCTGGCAAAGCGGCGGCGGCATCCTGAACCCACCAAGCGCCCTCCTCATAGCCGGGAAGCTCGGGGATCGGCATATGGGACGAAAGTCGCAGCGAACCGGTCGGCAATAGGGTCGCCTGCAGCTTTTCCGCCCAGAGTTCCGGCTGGCATTTGACGCTGATGTCGAGCGTCGGCTCCAGCCGATGCGCGGCGGCAATGGCGTAAGCGCCCTCGTCGCCATAGATCTTGCGCCAGCGGGACGCCAGCCAGGACGGCGTGTCCTGATCAAGGGGCGAAGCACTGGCGAGATAAGCGTCGCGTCGGCGCGCGAGATTGCGCAACACGCCGTTAACGAGCGCCGCATAAGGCGCGGTCTTGGAGTCGAGCCGCGTCATCCGCACGGCGAGATCGACGGCTGCGTGATCCGGTACATCGAGAAAAAGAATCTGAGCCGCCGCGGCCGTCAGACACCATTCGATCTGCGCCGCCGTGCGCGGCACGCCACGGTCGAGAAGATCCGCCAGGGCATGCCTTATCGTGCCGAGACGACGCAGCGCCGCGGTGGCAATCGAGCGCGTCAAGGCGAGATCCCGCGAATCGAGCCCCCCGATGCGCGAAAGCCCCGTGCCCACGGCAAAGAGTTCGTCGAGCATATGGCCATTGGCAATGACATCCCGCAAGATCGCGGCAGTGGCGACCCTGGCTGCGAGACCGGGCACAGCCATCGTTTCCTGTCGGGCGATCTCCGCCGCAGCGGCACGCGGCGGCTTCATCGTCCAAAAGCTCCACGGTGAGCTGCCATTCGGCTTTTCCGTCCTTCGTCCACTAGGTTCGTCCACCAAGACTCGTCGCACCGGACGGTTCCCATTGATTCGGTTCAAGTTTACCATCACTTTGCGATGCGGCGGAAATGCGCCGGCACGCACGGCGCGATCGCTTGGAAAGCTGTTGTCCACCAACCGATCAGAGGAAGCCTCACGTCGCGGCAGCTTAACTCGGCATGGAGACAAGATGCAGACGGATGATGAAGCGCGGCCAACTGCGGCAAAAGCTGCAAAAGAGCCGTTGCTCCCGCGACGCGCGCTTTCGCCTGCGGCGCTGCGCGCGCTCGCCGAAGCGGCGGAACGTCGTCGTCAAGCTGAAGATAAATCGCAACCCGCTCCCGAGGTCGGCGGCCGCGACGGGCCGGACCCTGTGCGCTATGGCGACTGGGAAGTCAAAGGGATCGCCAGCGATTTTTGACGCCGCATCCCCGGTCACCGCTTCAAGATGAGGCCAGCGGCGAGGCTGAGACTCGTTGCGGCCCCATCAATATGAAAGCCCCGACTGCTCAGCTCGACAATCCCCCGAACAATGTGGGCATATCGAGCGGGCGAAAGCCATAATGCGTCAGCCAGCGGATGTCGGCTTCGAAAAAGGCCCGTAGATCCGGCATGCCATATTTCAGCATGGCGATCCGATCTATACCGATCCCCCAGGCAAAGCCCTGATAGACATCGGGATCGAGCCCACAATTGCGCAAGACATTCGGATGCACCATGCCGCAGCCGAGGATTTCGAGCCAATCCTCGCCCTCGCCAAAACGGATTTCGCCGCCCTTACGCGAGCATTGAATGTCGACTTCCATCGACGGCTCGGTGAAAGGAAAGAAACTCGGGCGAAAGCGCATCTTCACCTCCGCCACTTCGAAGAAGGTCTTGCAGAATTCCTGCAAGATCCATTTCAAATGGCCGAGATTGGCCTGTTTGTCGATGACCAGCCCCTCGATCTGATGGAACATGGGCGTATGTGTCTGATCCGAGTCGCAGCGATAGGTGCGGCCGGGGCAGATGACCCGGATCGGTGGCTTTTGCGCCAGCATGGTGCGGACCTGCACCGGGCTCGTGTGGGTACGCAGCACTTTCTTCCCACCTTGCGCGCCGGGCGCCAGGAAGAATGTATCATGCATGTCGCGGGCAGGATGATCGGGCGGAAAATTCAACTTGGTGAAATTATAGTCATCCGTCTCTATGTCCGGACCTTCCGCAATGGCAAATCCCATATCGGCGAAGATCGCCGCGAGTTCATCGCTGACCTGGCTGATCGGGTGGAGACGGCCGAGATCGAGCGGGCTGACGCGGGCAGGCAGAGTGACGTCGAGGGTTTCGGCCACGAGCCGGGCTTCGAGCGCGGCCTCCTTCAGCGCCATGCGCCGTATGGCAAGCGCCGCCGTCACCTTGTCTTTCAACAGGTTGATCGCCGCTCCTTGATCCTTGCGCACCTCCGGAGGCAGTTTGCCGAGGCCGGACAAAAGCGCCGAGATCGAACCCTTCTTGCCCAGCGCGGCAATGCGCACGGCTTCGAGCACCGCCTCGCCATCGGCGGCCTCGATGGCGGCAAGGGTTTCTTGTTCGAGCGATGAGAGATCGGACATGCGGCACAATTCTCGCGAGGAAGGGCCTGCTTTTGCCATGCGGCAGCGACGATGTCGAGCCGCGACGCCCGCATGGGGCTCCGGGCAGCAGGCTTTGCCGGTCGGCAGAGATTACGGGCTGTATTGCCCCAGCAGGCAGCCTATATGGGGCGAGTTTGGATATTTGCCTCCCTCGAGGCCGGCAAATGTGGAGAGTCGGGCAAAACGATCATGAGCGAGGATACATTCGAAACGGTTTTGACGAACCTCGGCCTTAAGAAATTCGATGTGCCGGCTCCGAAAGCCGGCGGTTACACACATCTGTTTCAAATCGTCACGGAGCGGTCGCGCGCACGGCTCGCCGACCTTTCGGACGATTATGCCAACCCAGACGCCCTCGCCTTTGGTTACGCCGAGCATCGTGCCTTTAACGCCTTCGCACATCGCACATCGAAGGACATCATCTGCCTCTACACCACGCCGTTACGGGTGGTCTGGAGCTTCTTCAATGCGATGATGGACAATCGGCAGATTTTCCCTTGGGTCGATGATGTCGAAGTCCTCGGCGGGACGGCGCCGGCGCCAAAAGGCGATCTCTTTTTCCTGCGCGAGACACCGCCTCTCAATGATGCGGAGGAGGCCTTCAATTCGATCCGCCCGCGTTTAGCGCGGGCGTTGTTCGAGGTGGCGGCGGATTTCATCCTGCTGCATGAGGTCGGACACCTCCGCAACGGCCATGTCGCTTTGCTGCAGCAGCGTGCCGGCGTGCGGCCTTTCCGCGAACTCCCCTATGACGAGGCGGACAAGCTCGAAATTCCCGAGGCGCAGGCCTTGGAATTCGATGCCGATGGTTTCGCGGTCCAGAAAGTGTTCGAGCGTGTCTACAAAGAAAATCCCTTTGCCGAATTTTCCAAGGGCCTGTTCAAAGACCATCGGCTCCCCGAAGACGGGGGGCATACGGCAAGCTGGTATTTCACCTGGTTCGCAGTTTATTCGGTATTCCGCCTGTTCGACGAGGCGATGGCGATTTCCGAAATTCCGCTGCGCATGCAGCCGCCGGCGGCTTTGCGGCAAGCCTGTCTGCTGCCGGCCGTAGCCGCCATGACCAATCGCAGCGGCTGGTCCGGCCTATCCATGCAGCAATGGGTCGATCTCGCCACCGATGCCGGGCTCGAGGCGGAGCGCACGATCACCGGCCTGCGCCGCATGAAGCCCGATCCGCATGCCTATCTCGCGGCCTGGAACGGCGGCGCCTTCGACCAGATCGGGTTCTATCTCGACACCTGGGAAGGGCTCGCCCCGCAATTGGCGGCGCTGAAGCGTTGAGCGACCCCGGCCAAATAAGGCCGGGATCTTGCGGATGCCTTAGCTTTTGCCGACATAGAGCGCATGAGCAAGGCCTTTACCAAGGAAACCGAGAGCGAAACCGATCTCGAAGACGACAGCCCGGCAGCGCCGCTGGGCGTCAAGAACTACATCACACCCGAGGGCCTGCAACGGCTGCGCGACGAGTTTCGCGAGCTGCAGCAGGTCGAGCGTCCGAAGATCGTCGAGATCGTGTCCTGGGCGGCCGGCAATGGCGACCGCTCAGAGAATGGCGATTATATCTATGGCAAGAAGCGCTTACGCGAAATCGACCGGCGCATGCGCTTTCTGATGAAGCGCATCGAGATTGCCGAAGCCGTTGATCCGCGCCAGCAGAAAAATAAGGCCCGCGTCTTCTTCGGTGCGACGGTCACCTATCTCAATGCGCGCGGCGAGCCGAAGAAGGTACGGATCGTCGGCATCGACGAGGCGCGTTCCGAATGCAATGAGATCAGCTGGATCTCACCAATCGCCAAAGCCTTATTGAAAGCGGAAGCCGGAGATGTCGTCGAGGTCCGCACGCCGAAGGGCATCGAACCGCTGGAAATCGTGACGATCGAATATTGAGCAATGGCGGGGCTACACCCGCCATTGCTTGGATTGCGATCCATGTGATCGGGATCGGCTCTAGAACTGAGAACATTCAAACGGAATCAGTGCTCCCGCTTTTGTCTTTTGTTGTCGCATCAGATTTATCCCGCAGCCGGTTCCCCCTGCGGGTCTGATGCTCTCGCCAGGCGAGACCACTTAATGGTGATCATGGCCGCCATGCGGTCCGCCGCGATGGCCATGCGGTCTACCATGGCCCCTACGGTCGCCGTAGTACCAGCCGTGCCAACCGGCGCCGCCACCCCAGCCGTAAC
>DAIESR010000080.1 GCA_027346205.1 Beijerinckiaceae bacterium | reverse complement strand
AATCTCGATTCGCAAAGCCTCGTCTTCGACGACACCACCTTGTTCTCCTGGAACAAATATTCCGGCTATGATCGGTTCGAAACCGGGCTGCGCGCCAATTACGGTGGCCAGGCGACATTCAACTTCAAGAATGGCGGCTATGTGAATGTCATCGCCGGTCAGTCCTATCAAGTCGCCGGGACCAATTCCTATGCAACCGCCGATGCCGCGAATATCGGATTGAGCTCGGGCCTCGACACGCCGCTTTCGGATTATGTTGGAGCCTTCACTCTGGTGCCGAGTTCACTGCTCAGCCTTACCGCCAAAGGTCGCTTCGACCAGGCGACGATGCGGCCGCGTCGCGTCGATATTATCGCAGCGCTGAATCTCGGCGCCTGGACCGGCGGCATTCAATATGCGAATTACGAGGCGCAACCCGTTATCGGCTATCAAGTCCGCCGGCAAGGACTCGCGCTGAATTCACGCTACAAAATCACCGACAACTATTTCGTTCAGGGCAATATTGGCTTCGACATGAGCCGGCAATTCTACCCGCTGAGCGTGATCGGAACCAATCCCGGCGCCTTCCCCGTCGCGACCTTCGGCGTCGGCGCCGGCTACAAGGATGATTGCACGACCTTCCTGGTAACCTATGCAAATGTGTATCAAGACAATGGCAGCGGCTCCTTCAATCATAATCAGACTTTGATGGTGAACCTCCAACTGCGCACGCTCGGCGACACGACCTTCTCGCAGAACTTCGTCTCCACCGGACCGTCACTCGATGGGGTGAAATGAAGCCATTTTTCCGCCCCATGCTCTAACAAACGATTGCATCAAACAGATTTGCAATCGCTCTCCAAGCCTTTGTTATGATGCATGATCTCATTCGAAAAACTCTGCGGTTTTTCGGCTTCACGGACTACAATTGCTGCAATCTAGAGCGGCGAACATTCAAAAGGAATCGGTGCTGTCGCTCTTGTCTTTTGTTTTCACATCAGATTTGTCCCGCCGCCGGTTCCTACCTGCGGGTCTAATGCTCTAGAATGATCGATAGCACAGCCACGGAGGTGAATAATGAATACGGAGGGACGTCTTCGATGAGCTATTTCCGCGCCCTCCGGCGAGATGGCCTCAAAATATCCCGCATTCGGGTTTTGACGAATTTGTCGATTATCCTTGCAGCGGCGTTGTTTAGTGGCCTGTTCGGCCCAATACCGCAAGCCCATGCGCAAGCGATCGTCACCACCGTCAATGGCGCTCCCATCACCGATGTCGATGTCGCGCAAAGGATGAAGCTTTTGCACGTGTTGCGAAAGCCCGCGAGCCGAGAGGCCGCGCTCCAAAGTCTCATCGACGATCAATTGATGCGCGGCGAAGCAACGAAATATCAGATCAATGTGGGCGACCCGCAGATTGGCCAAGAAATCGTGCGTACCGCCAACGAGATGAAAATTTCGCCCGAAACACTGGTTTCGGAGATGCAACGCGTCGGCGTATCCCAGACCCATTACAAGGACCATTTCAGCGCCGTCTCGGCCTTTTTTTATCTGGTCGAAGCTTTCCACAAAGGTGTTCAGCCGAGCGAAACGGAAATCCGCGCAGCGCTCGCCAAAGAGGGCGGCAAGTCTGGAGGCAACACCGAGTACAGGGTCCACCAAGTCATTTTCATCATACCCTCAGGCACGAACCTCAACCAGATCAAAGGCCGGATGGAGGCTGCCCAGCAATTGCGGACGCGTTTCACCAATTGCGCTTCGGGCCTTTCGCTTGCTCGCGCCATGGATAATGTCGCGGTCAAGGAAGAGATCGTGCGAAATTCGACCGAGCTCGCTGCCCCCCTGAAGACATTGCTCGACAAGACACCGACCGGCCATTTGACGCCGCCGCAGAGAACGACATCCGGTATCGAGATGATCGCGGTCTGCAGCAAGAGCGCCTCGACCGATGAGTCGGCGCTTCGGGCTGCGATATCGGCGAAGCTGCTCACGGCTATCATCGAGAAAGCCGCCGCAAAGCGCCTGAAAGAATTGCGCGCGCATGCCATCATCGCCAAAAAATAGGAGCCTCAGTCTCTCCGGTTCAGATGGCGAGCAGCGAGTTGTGCTCGCGCTGACGCGTGGCGATCCGTCCGGCATTGGGCCGGAACTCGCCTTGAAAGCCTGGCTCGCACTGCACGAAGAGCCTGCCGCGCCAGCTTTCTTCATCATCGCCGATGCCGAGCACCTGGGCGCGCTCGCGGCACGCTTCGCGATGCCAGTCCCGATCGCCATTTGCGATCCGAGCGAGGCGGCCAGCATTTTTCCCAAGGCTCTGCCGGTCGTCGCAATATCCGAAAAAGTGCAAGGCCGCCTGAGCCAGCCGGATGTGGCAGACGCTAGTGGAACCTTGCGATCGATCGAGACCGCGGCCGCGCTCGTCCAGGCGGGCCAAGCAACCGGGTTGGTCACGAATCCGATCGCGAAGGAAGTCTTGCAGCGCGCCGGCTTCGCGCATCAGGGCCACACGGAATTCCTTGGCAAATTAGCGCAACGCCTCTTTGGCAACCATCTGCCCGATGAAACGGTGCGACCCGTCATGCTTTTGTGGTCGCCCGAACTCGCCGTTGTTCCGGCGACGATCCATGTGCCGCTGGCGCAGGTGCCGAAGCTCGTGACATTCGAACTGCTCGTCGAAACCGGCCGGATCGTCGCGCAGGATTATGCGCGACGCTTTGCGCACGCAGCGCCACGTCTCGCCTTCACTGGGCTCAATCCGCACGCCGGCGAGAGCGGCCGCATGGGCCGTGAGGAGATCGACATCATCGCTCCCGCGATCGCGGAATTGCGTCGCCAGGGCATAGACGCCCGCGGTCCCTTCCCCGCCGACACTTTGTTTCATGCTGCCGCACGGGCACGCTATGACGTTGCCATTGCCATGTATCACGATCAGGCCCTGATCCCGATCAAGACTCTCGCCTTCGAGACCGCGGTCAATGTCACTTTGGGCCTGCCCTTCGTGCGCACGTCCCCCGATCATGGCACCGCCTTCGATATCGCGGCCGAGGGCAAGGCCGATCCTTCGAGCCTCATCGCGGCGCTTCGGCTGGCCGCACGCCTTGCGCAAACGGAGGCGGCGCAAAGCCGAGCAGCGTGACCAACGATCTGCCGCCGCTGCGCAGCGTCGTTGCCAAATATGATCTGTCGGCGAAGAAATCGCTGGGACAGAATTTTCTCTTCGATCTCAACCTCACCGGCCGCATCGCGCGCGCGGCGGGCCCGCTCGCAGGAGCGACCATCGTCGAGATCGGTCCCGGACCCGGCGGCCTTACCCGCGCGCTGCTGAATGAGGGCGCCGAGCATGTCATCGCGATCGAGCGCGATGCCCGCTGCCTCGCGGCGCTCACAGAGATCGCGGCACATTATCCGGGCCGGCTCGAAATCGTCGAAGCCGACGCTCTGAATTGCGATCTCGCGGCGCTGGTCGGCGCGCGGCGGCCGGCGCGGATCTGCGCCAACCTCCCCTATAATATTGCGACGGTGCTGCTCACCAATTGGCTCGAAAGCGCGGCTTGGCCACCCTGGTTCGACCGGCTCGTGCTCATGTTCCAGAAGGAGGTCGCGCTACGCATTGTCGCGACGCCACAGCAACGCGCGGACTACGGGCGGCTCGCCGTGCTCGCCAATTGGCGCTGCCAAACGCGGATTCTTTTCGACGTGCCGGCTGCTGCCTTCACCCCGCCGCCGAAAGTCACCTCTTCCGTCGTCGAACTCATACCGCGCACTGCACCGCTACCCTGCGACATAAAGCTGCTTTCCAAAGTCACGCAAGCCGCTTTCGGGCAGAGGCGCAAGATGCTGCGGCAAAGCCTGAAAGGTTTGGGTGTCGATCCCGTGGCCTTGCTCGAAGCGACCGGAATCACACCGACGAAACGCGCGGATGAGATCGCTGTGGAGGGATTTGTCGCCTTCGCGCGCGCGCTGGAGCTGGCAAGGAATGAGGATCGATGAATTGCCAGAGCATGTCCCGGAAGCCGGTATTCGACAGAAACAATTGGATATTGCCGCGGAAAGATTTGAGGAGTAGGCGATGCCGACGGTTTTACGGATTGGACCGTTCCGGTTTTTCTTTTACAGCCT
>DAIESR010000044.1 GCA_027346205.1 Beijerinckiaceae bacterium | reverse complement strand
ACCCTCTTAGACCCCGACGTGTTCGATAGCCAGCGTCCAAAGGGAAGACTGCGCAATTTCGCGGCACTGTCAGCGTGACACGACGATGTTGCAACCGAATCTGATAAGAGCCAAACGGATTTCAGCTCTTCGGTTTTCTGTGGAGGAAAATGACATGAGAGGATGGAAAGGCGCTTTTTTATTCGGCGCCCTCAGCGCCATAAGCATCGCACCGGCGCAAGCGGCGAATTTGCCGAAGCGGGTCGGCGCCTGCATGGAAACAAAGATCAAATCCGTCGGGACACGACTCGTGGATGGCTCAACCGGCAAGCCCATTCCTGGATCGGGCAGTGCCGTGAGCTTTACCAATGGCGGTTATCAAGTGTCCTACGATACGGTGCCGGCGATCGAACAGTCGCGGCCGGGCGATCCGGCGCGCATGTGTCTCGTCAGCATCCCTCGGGGCTGTCCCAAAGGCGATACCCGCGGCCGGGTCTATAGCACGACCAACCTGCGCACGCATAAATCTTGGCGCCTGCCGGATTCGGAACATTCCTGCGGCGGTGCATAAAAAGATGCGCTTGGCGTACGCAGTGGCAATGCATCAGATTATTGACGCCAAGTCTTCGCAAAGACTTGTTACGTCATGCATTGAAAATGGACATCATAAGTAGGCCGTCATTGCGAGGCGAGAAGCGACGAAGCAAACCAGAAACACCAGAACAAGACTGGATTGCTGCGCTCCGCTCGCAATGACGCCCATCGGCGTAGGTTCCCACCTAAAAGATCTGGTTTGAGACACGGCTTATGCCGGCCGCGTCGCCGCGGCCCAGTCGCGCGTTCTTTTTTCGGGATCGGCATTCAACGTAATGTCGGTGACGACGGAGGCGCTGTCGGCGCCGGCTTCGAGCACGCCTTGCACACGATTGAGAGTGATTCCGCCAATAGCGACGAGCGGGATCGCGCCGATCTTTTTCTTCCACTCGCCGATGCGCTCCACCCCCTGCGGTCCAAAGGCCATCTTCTTCAAGATCGTCGGATAGATGGGGCCAAGCGCAATATAATCCGGCTCGGTTTCGAGCGCGCGGGCGAGCTCCGCCTCGTCATGCGTTGAGACGCCGAGCTTGATGCCCGCACGCTTGATCGCGGCGAGATCGGCAGTCGCGAGATCCTCTTGGCCAAGGTGAACATAATCGCAGCCAAGGTCGATCGCATCGGCCCAATAATCATTGACGATGAGCTGCGCGCCGGCTTTGTCACAGATCGCCTTTGCTTCGGCAATCTCATACCGGACATCCTCGCGCGGCCAATCCTTGACGCGCAATTGCACCAGCCGCACACCATGCGGCAAGAGGCGCGCGATCCAGGCGGCGCTGTCGAAGATCGGATAGAAAGGATCAAGCATGTGAAAGATCCGCAAAGGCGCGGCCGAGCTGCGGCGTCGATGGCTCAGCCATATCGCGCGGCATGATCGGATCAGCGCCATAGGCGAGGCACCCGGCTTCCACTGCCAGCGCAAAGGCGCGTGCCATGGCGACAGGATCGCCAGATTTGGCGATCGCCGTATTGATCAGCACGGCATCATAGCCAAGCTCCATCGCCGCCGCGGCATGGGACGGCGTGCCGATCCCCGCATCGACGATGAGCGGCACGCCGGGAAAATGCTTGCGCAAAGCCTCGAGCCCGAAGCGATTGTTGAGACCACGGCCGGAGCCGATCGGCGCCCCCCAAGGCATCAGCACTTCGCAGCCGGCGCCGAGCAATTTTTCGGCGACGACGAGATCTTCCGTCATATAGGGGAAGACCTGAAAGCCATCGCGCGCGAGAATACCCGCCGCCTCGACGAGACCGAAGACATCAGGCTGCAAAGTATCATCTTCGCCGATCACTTCAAGCTTGACCCAGGAGGTCGCGAAAACTTCGCGCGCCATTTGCGCCGTCGTCACCGCCTCTTTCACCGTGCGACAGCCAGCCGTGTTGGGAAGCACCTTGACGCCAAGCTCGCGGATGAGAGTCCAAAAGCTTTCTCCCGCACGGCTACCGCCCGCCTCGCGCCGCAGCGATACGGTGACCACCTCCGTGCCAGAAGCTTTGATCGCTTCGGAAAGAATGGCGGGCGAAGGATATTGCGCCGTGCCGACGAGCAGCCGCGAGGAAAGCTCCGTGTCATAGACGGTGAGTCTGTCCCGCATCTCAACCTCCCTGTTTCGGCGTGAGGATTTCGACCGCATCGCCGGCTTTGAGCGGCGTTTCGCCGCGATCGACAGCACGAACGAAATTTTGGTTGAGCGCAGTTGCGACCACCATGTTCTGATACTCCAATTCTTCGAGCAAAGCGGCGAGCGTCGTCGCTGCGACGTCAAGCTCTTTGCCGTTCACACGGATCTGCATCCATGACCTCCGGAAAATATTCGCCGCGCAGAAGGACGCCAGCCGCGCGATGCGCTAATGCCGGCGCGAGAAGAAAGCCGTGCCGATAAAGGCCGTTCACATGAAGCGTTCGTCCCTGCTGCCTGATCCGCGGCAGATTATCGGGAAAGGCTGGCCGCACATCGGAGCCCGTCTCGATAATCTCGGCTTCGCCGAATGCCGGATGGATCGCATAGACGGCGCTCAGCAATTCAAGGACGGAGCGCGCGGTGAGCCGGCTCTTCTCTTCATTCTCGATCATCGTCGCGCCGATCATGAAGCGGCCGTCGCCACGCGGCACGACATAGACGGGATGGCGCGGATGCACGAGCCGCACAGGCCGCCTCAAGACGATCTCTTGCGTCGACAGCACCAGCATCTCGCCTTTGACGCCGCGAAGGTCGGAAAGTGTGTTGCGCGCAGCGAAGCCTCGACAATCCAATGTCCAATCGACAGGCTCATCAGCAGCCTCGGCATCGGTATTGAAACGGAAACCGACGGACGGATAATCGCGCAAACGCGCGGCCAGCATCGCCACGGCCGCGCGCGGATCGATATGCGCCTCCTCCGAATAGAAGAGCGCTTTGTCAAAGCGGCCGGCAAGATCGGGCTCCAGCGCC
>DAIESR010000027.1 GCA_027346205.1 Beijerinckiaceae bacterium | reverse complement strand
CTTCGGATCATGGTGACCGCAGCGGCCCTCGAGCCGTTTGCGCCACCTCGCCAGCAACTGGCGGATAGAGAGCTGCCAATCTATTCGATCGTGGTCACGCTCTATCGCGAGGCGCGCGTGGTCCCACAGCTTGTCGCGGCGCTCGACAGAATCGACTATCCCCCCGCCAAGCTCGATATCAAATTCGTCATCGAAGAAGAAGATGCCGAGACATGCGCTGCCTTGCAGAGTCTTGTTCGGACGCCCGGACACGAAATCATCGTGGCGCCGGCGGGCGCGCCGCGCACCAAGCCGCGCGCTCTCAATGTCGCGCTCCCCCTTCTGCGCGGACAATTGGTCACAATATTCGATGCCGAGGATATTCCTGACCCGATGCAGCTTCGGCTGGCCGCCGAGCGGTTTGCACGCACATCGCCGAAAGTCGCCTGCCTGCAAGCGCGGCTCGCCATTGACAATCTCGCGGACGGCTGGCTGCCACAGCTGTTCGCAATCGAATATGCGGCCTTGTTCGACGTCATCAATGTCGGCCTCGCGGAATTACGTCTGGCGCTTCCGCTCGGGGGCACTTCCAATCACTTCCGCACACGCGTTCTGCGCAAGATCGGTGGCTGGGATGCCTGGAACTTGACCGAGGACGCCGATCTCGGCTTCAGGCTCGCGCGCTTCGGCTATCGCATCGAGATCCTTCAATCGACCACGCATGAAGAGGCGCCCATCACTCTGAAGGCTTTCATCGGCCAGAGGCGACGCTGGTGCAAAGGCTGGTATCAGACCCTGCTGACGCTCTGCCGCAACCCCGTCGGTCTTTGGCAAGAACTCGGCCCCCTGCGCTTGTCGACAACGGCGCTTGTTCTCTTATCCTGCGTGCTCGGACCACTTGGCGGCCCATTCTGCGTGATCCTTCTCGCACTCGATGTCGTCAGCGGCCAAATCACTTGGCCCTCGAATAGCTTTCAAGTCGGAGCGGCGACCTTATGGACATCCGTGTTTCTGGCCGGCGGGCCGGCAATTCTATGGCCCGCTCTTCTCGGCATGAAGCGGCGGCGCCTCTTCTCTCTTTGGCGCGTGCTCCCTTTGCTGCCGGCCTATTATGCGATCATCTGCTTTGCCGCCTGGACAAGCCTTTATGATCTGATCAAGCGCCCCTATCACTGGTGCAAGACGGAGCATGGCCTCGGCCGCAGGTCGCGCGGAGGAGACCCTGCTGGACGTTCGAAACCAGCCGGCCAATGCGCCGCAACAGCCGATTGACCTGCCGAGGCGAGTTTCCTAGAGCGGGATGAGGAAAAGTGGGAACCGGTTTTCCGTCCGCATCCCGCTCTATACTTTTGGAGTCGATCACGTTTATGATTTTGGATTGATTCAATCCAAAATCATCGTGATCTTGAGCATCTCCTTCATTGGAAAAGTTGATCGACTTTTCCAGAACATGCTCTCGCAGAACAGCGGCATATCAATAGGATGGAAAGGGCCGCGACCGGCCCTTTCCAAAATCTATGCTC
>DAIESR010000022.1 GCA_027346205.1 Beijerinckiaceae bacterium | reverse complement strand
GTCTTGCAATCCATCATGCCTGCGCCGGTCTTCTCGCGAAGATCCTTCACCATTGCGGCCGTGACGTTCGCCATCGCGCTTGTTCCTTCGTGTTGACGCGGGGACCTCGAGTCCACCCGCTCGAATATGATGCTAAATCTTTTGCGGCGTCATGACCGCCCCTGGATCTCGCCCCAGGCGCGTCGTGGCTCTGACGCCCTTCCCGGCCTTCATTCAAAAGCTTGACGCATTTCCGACCCGTGAATCAAACCGTATCCAGGTTGAAAATGCTCCAGAAATCAGACCGTGATATAATTCTTATGCGCTAGAGCATGTTCCGGAAAAGATGATAGACTTTTCCGACAAGAACATGCTCCAATACTTTAATTTTGAGCCAAGCTCAGCCCGCGATCAAGCTGCGCGCCTGAGCGATCCAACCATCGCGCTCGATACGGCCACCGAGCTTGAGTTCCTGATCGACGGTCGCGGCATTCTCCGGCGTCATCGCGGCAAACTGCCAGTAATGGAAGATGCCGGCATCGTTGAGCTTCTTGACGATTTGCGGGCCAACACCATGCAGCTTGGCGATATCGTCGGGCGCACCACGCGGAGCAGTGAGAAGCTCGAAATGCTCTTGCGTCCCTTCGACGGCGCTGCCCTCCGCTTCCGGCAGGACCTCCTCCGTCGGCCGCTCCATTTCGCCGATATCGATACCCGCCGAGCCCTGGCTGCGCGAAATGCCGTCCACGGCGGCACGCGCGATGAGATCGCAATAAAGGGCAATGGCACGGCCCGCGTCATCATTTCCCGGGATCGGGAAAGTGATCCCGTCCGGATCGCAATTGGTGTCGAGGATCGCGGCGACCGGAATATTCAGCCGCTCAGCTTCCTTGATCGCTAATTGCTCCTTATTGGTGTCGATGACGAAGATCAGATCCGGCAGGCCGCCCATGTCCTTGATGCCGCCCAGCGCCTTGTCGAGCTTGTCGCGCTCGCGCGACAGCACAAGGCGCTCCTTCTTGGTGAGACCTTGAGCACCCGTATCGAGCATCTCCTGCAGCTTGCGCAGCCGCTGGATCGAGGCCGAAATCGTCTTCCAATTGGTCAGCGTGCCGCCGAGCCAGCGCGAATTGATGAAATATTGCGCCGAACGCTGCGCCGCATCCGCGACCGCCTCCTGCGCCTGGCGCTTGGTGCCGACGAAGAGGATGCGGCCGCCACGGGCTACTGTGTCGGAAACGGCCTTCAGCGCCTGATGCAGCAGCGGCACCGTCTGGGCCAGATCGATAATGTGGATGTTGTTGCGCGTCCCGAAAATAAAGGGCTCCATTTTCGGGTTCCAGCGATGGGACTGATGGCCGAAATGAGCGCCTGCTTCGAGCAGGCCACGCATGGAATATTCTGGCAGGGACATTGGTCGATTTCTCCGGTTGAAGCCGCCGCGGATCGAATTGACCATCCCTTCGCAAATCTTCTTTCAAAGATCTTCGGGGGACAGCACCGGTTACGGCCCTTGAGGCAGGACCGCGAAATCCGCGTGTGGGATGGCCGGGCTTATAAGCGGCGCAAGCCAAGATTGCAAGGCACCCGAGCCAGGGCAATCGGGTGCCCCCTTATGCCGGCCGCGCGGCGCTCGACGCGTTGGGGAAGCTGGTGAAGGCGAGCGTGAGACACGCTCTGGCAAAAAGCCCTTCCGATTTAAGCGAGACGTAATCGCACAACACCACGACAACATATTGCCATTTCACTCATCGGCGCATGCAAACATCTTCACGTGACATCGTCGCTTTGGATATCGAGACGGCCGCTGAGGACACGCACCAGTTCGACACCGTTTTGGATCGGTCTGTAGAAAAGAACATAGGTACCGATCGGGAAGCTGCGAAGTTCCGCGGCGAGTTCCCAGCTGATGCGTTTTTCTTGATTTCTGCGCAGCTTGATTAATCGTTCGGGCGAGCGGGAGGCGGGGGCGCCTCTCCCGTTCGTCGGGGAATCAAATGCATATGTGCGTGAAAAATCTTCTGGCCTGCTGCTTCACCGATATTCGAACCGAAATTAAAGCCCCTCACATCCGGGTCTTCACTGAAGATTTCAGAACGACACTGCAAGGCAAGCTGGTGCAGCGCTTCTCGCTCTTCGGAAGTGGTTCCAAAAATGTCGGCCACGTGTCGCTTTGGAATTACCAGTGTGTGAAGCCGCCTCACGGGAAATTTGTCTCTAATGGCGAATGCTAAATCGTTCTCGCACACCAAACTGAGCGAGTCCGAGCTGCAAAATGGACAACTATCGTTCAACATTAGGTTCCCGTCTCTCATATCTCCTCGTAATGCTTGAGTTTTCCGTGCGTGAAAGTTTTGATCTCGGGTCCGTCGCCCCCGTCATACATGCTCAACTGACACGATCCCCGGAATCGCCTTCAGCGCCGCCGCAATCTGCGGCCCGACCTGATATTTGCCAGGCAGCCGCATTTCGACCTCGCCTGCTTCCGTCAGCAGGATCAATGAGACCTCGCCATCGCCTTTTGTTGAAAGATGCCGCGCGAGAGGCACGAGCGGCTGGTCGTCGCCCACGAAGACCCGCAAGTCCTTTTGAATCCGGCTCGCCGCCTCGTCCAATGGCTCGACCGCGACAATGCGGGCGCGCACTTCCTCGCCATCTATATTGGCCTGAATCGACACGAAGATGGGCGCGCCTTTCTCCAGAAGATCGCGATATTGGTTGAGCCCTTCCTGAAACAAAATGGCTTCATATTGGCCGGATTGATCCGACAATTGGACGATGCCCATTTTGGTGCCCGAGCGCGTGCGCCGTTCCTGCCGATCGAGCACGGTCGCGGCAAGGCGCCCCGCCGCCGCCCCCTGCTTCACCGCGCGCGCAAAATCCGCCCAGCGCTGGACCCTGAGCTTGCCGAGGATTTTCTCATAAGCATCGAGCGGATGGCCGGACAAAAAGAAGCCGACCGCGTCGAATTCACGGCGCAGCCGCTCTGCGAGCGACCAGCTCGGCACTTTCACATGGGCGAGCGGGTCGAGCTTCTCGCTGTCGAACAAAGCCGCCTGTCCGGCACGCCGCTCGTCCTGCCTTCGATGCGCGAGCCCGAGCAGCACCTCGATCCCGGCAAAAACGCGCGCGCGATCCGGCTCCAAGACATCGAAAGCACCGGCCGCGACGAGGCTTTCGAGCATGCGCTTGTTGAGATCGCGCGGATCGATCCGCCCGGCAAAATCGCCAATATCGGCGATGGGTGTCGTGCCCCGCGCGGCGACAAGTGCCGCGGCCTGCCCTTCGCCAACGCCTTTGATCGCCGACAACGCATAAAGAATCGACGCGCTTCGACTTGCCGGATCGACATCGACATCGAAATCGACGCCGGAACGCGCAATCGAGGGCGGCTCAACCTTGATGCCGAGACGGCGCGCCTCATTGCAGAATTCGGAAAGCTTGTCCGTGTTCGATTTGTCGAGCGTCATCGAGGCGGCGATGAACTCGACCGGATGATTGGCCTTGAACCAGGCGGTTTGATAGGCGATGAGCGCATAGGCCGCCGCATGGCTCTTGTTGAAGCCGTAATCGGCGAATTTGGCGAGCAGATCGAAAATCTCGTCGGCGCGGCCCTTAGCGAGGCCGCGCGCTATTGCGCCTGTGACGAAACGATCGCGCTGCGCGTCCATCTCCGCCTTGATCTTCTTGCCCATGGCCCGGCGCAGAAGATCCGCCTCGCCAAGCGAATAGCCGGAGAGCAGCTGCGCGATCTGCATCACCTGTTCCTGATAGATGATGACGCCGAACGTCTCATTCAGGATCGGCTCGAGCTGCGGATCGATATAATCGGGCGGCTGATCTCCGGCCTTCACCGCGCAATAGGTCGGAATATTCGCCATCGGGCCCGGCCGATAGAGGGCGACGAGGGCGATAATGTCTTCGAAACGGTCGGCATGCATCTCGACGAGAGCTTTGCGCATGCCCGTGCTTTCAAGCTGGAACACGCCGACCGTCTCACCGCGTCCAAGCATCGCATAGGTCTTTTCGTCATCGAGCGGGATCTGCGAAAGCGCGATTTCCATGCCCCGCCGCGCCAAGAGTTTCACGCAGGTCGCAAGCACGGTGAGCGTCTTGAGGCCGAGAAAGTCGAATTTGACGAGGCCGGCCGGCTCGACCCATTTCATATTGAACTGGGTCGCCGGCATGTCGGATTTCGGATCGCGATAGAGCGGCACCAG
>DAIESR010000013.1 GCA_027346205.1 Beijerinckiaceae bacterium | reverse complement strand
GCCGGCTGCGACCGACGCGACGAATGTGCGGGCATGACGGCGGTACGTTGGCGTCATTTTTTATTGCCGTAAAGTTTATTCAAAATTTCCAATAAATTGTGGTGACGGAGAAGCGTTATCTTGTCCTTTGTTGGAAAAGCTCGCGTGTAATTGTTTGCCGGCCCAAAGGAATCGAGATGCGGCTATTGACCAGCATTGAAGCTGCGGCAATGTTGACGCTTATGGTCAGGGTGAAGTTGTTGGCGGCGTCTTTCCAAAGGGGCGCTGCGCAACGAGAATCATCCATCACCTTTGCGATCGTATATCAACGATGATGTGACTCACCGCCATCGATGCGCGACTCGCTTGTCAGCCTGAATTGAGTTAAAAAATCAACCCGCCTTTGCCTTCTTTGTGGCGTCTGCAATATCCATGGCCGATTCCTATGACCGCTACGAGAGACGCGCGCCGAGATCACGTGACGCGGCGTTGCTGCGCGATCTGCGCGGCATTCTCAGCGTCAGCAGGTCGCGTGCTACAATCTTGCGCACGCAGCTCAAGGGAATTGATATAGCCGCACTGAAATCACGTGCGGACTTCGCGCAAATTCCGGTGTTGCGTAAATCCGAGCTCATCGCTCGCCAGACAGAAACACCGCCCTTCGGCGGAGCATGTGGAACGCGTCCTGGCGCTCTTCAGCACTTATTGATGTCGCCAAGCGCGATCTTTCAACCCGCAGGGCATGCAAAAGATTGGTGGAATTCCGCGCGCGCCTTGTTCGCCGCCGGAATTCGCAAGGGCGATATCGTGCTCAATTGCTTCTCCTATCATTTCACGCCAGACGGCCATATGATCGACTGCGGCGCTCGGGCACTTGGCTGTCCCGTCATCCCTGCCGGCGATAGCGATGTCGAGGCGACGTTGGCTGTCACCGGCCATTATAGGCCCGTCGCTTATTGCGGGCCGGCCGCCTATCTCGAGACCCTGGTCCAAGAGAGCAAAACACGCGCGTCTGGGATCGCCTCGATCGATCGCGCCTTTATTGGCGGCAGCAAGACGGCTTCCATTCCGAAGGCGGATCTCGCGGCGCATGGCATTGCGATCTACGAGGCCTATATGACGGGAGACCTCGGTGTCGTTGCTTATGAGAGCGAGGCGCGGGAGGCGCTGATCGTCAACGAGGGGCTGGTCGTGGAAATCGTCAAGCCAGGAACGAACGAACCGCTGCCAGCTGGGCAGATCGGCGAGATCGTCGTGACGCGGCTCAATGCGGATTATCCTTTGTTGCGCTTCGGCACCGGCGATTTGTCTTGTGTCGTTGCCGGTCAATCGTCCTGTGGGCGCACCAATATGCGCATCCGCAGCCCAATGGGCCGCGTGGATGAGAGTCTCGAAATTGCGGGGCGGATCATCGCGCCGGCGCATGTGCTGGAAATTGGCGCCGGGTACGCTGATCTGCGGCGTCTGCGCCTCATTGTTCGCGATCGAGGGTCGCTGACTTTGCAGGTTGAAAGCGCAATCGACGGCGCGGCACTGCGCGACAAACTCGCCGCGACGCTTTTTGCTGTGACGAGAATCAAAGGTGCGATCGAGATCGTGCCACCAGGCGGTCTGCCTGCCGATGGTCGGCTGATTTGCGACGAACGGCGGCAACAGGACTGACCTGCTGCTCTATGCTGCAAATCCAGAAAGCGACGCGATAATATGATCCCAAATGTTCTTTCGATCGCCGGCTCCGATCCTGGCGGGGGCGCCGGCATTCAGGCGGATCTCAAGACTTTTGCGGCGCTGCGCTGCCACGGCCTTTCCGTCATCACTGCTCTGACAGCGCAGAACACGCAAGGCGTGTTCGACTTCTCCGTAGTGCCGACGGATTTCGTCGCGGCGCAGATCGATGCGCTCTACGCCGATATCGAGATCAAGGCGGTGAAGATCGGCATGACCGCCTCGCTGGCGATCGTCGAAATGCTCGGCGAAAGGCTTGCGCGCTACCAGCCACCGGCGGTCGTGCTCGATCCTGTGTTGGCGGCATCGAGCGGCGCATCTTTGGCGACCGGCGAAATCGCCGAAAGCATGGTTGCGCATCTCGCGCCCCGAGTCACTTTGGTCACGCCTAATCTCATCGAAGCCGCGTATCTTGCCAAAATGCCGATGCCGGAACGGCTGACCGACATGCAAAAAATAGCCGGGCGTATCCATGAGCTTGGATTTGCGGCGGTTCTCGTCAAAGGCGGCCATCGCGCGGCGGCGGGCTGCGATGACGTCCTGTTCGATGGTTCATCTTTTCGCATCTTGACGATGCCGCGGGTCCCAACGCGGAATACGCATGGGACGGGCTGCACTTTGTCGGCGGCTATCGCGGCCAATCTCGCCCAAGGGCTCGATCTCGTCCCGGCGATCGAAGCGGCAAAGCTCTATCTCCAAGGCGCGCTCGAAGCCGCGGATGCGCTCAATGTCGGCCATGGCCCGGGGCCGCTCAACCATTTTCATCGCTTCTGGTAGCGCTATCGGAGCAAGCTCCATCTTTTAGATCAGAGCGCCCTCGAGAATGCGCCATTGCGTGAGAAGAGCGCGCAGCGCCGCCGGCTTCAACAGCTTGTCGAGCACGCGAATGTCGAACTTTGCGGCGCTGTCCTTGCGATCGTGGCCACGATCGGCTGTCGCCAATATGGCCGGTAAATGCACGCCGAATTTTTCGCGCAGGCTGATGATGGCAGAGAACCCGGCCAAGACGTTCGACGATCGAAAGGCCGAGGCCGGCGCGGCGGGCGGCGAGAACATGCTCTAGTTCTTTGGTTTTGAGCGATTTCTTCTCGACCGGATGATCCCATCCGGTCGGAAAACGTTCTAGGGCTTGCGCAAGGACGATGAGCCGTGCGGCTCATTCCTCGTTCTGCCCGCTATCGTTGCTTTTAGGCCCACCCATCATGGGTCCATGCCCCATCTCACCATGCCCCATCCCACTGGGGCTCATGCAACCATGGCCCATCCCTGGCCCCATATGAAAGCCTGGACCTGCGCCCATCATCCCGAAATGACCGCTGTGACCGAAGGGATGAACAAACGCGCGCAGGAGGATCGGCAGACGATGCTTCTGCGCTTCCGTCAAAGCCGCATAAAGCGGACTCGCGGCGTCACCGACTTTCTTCATGGCTTCGCCACGCGTGATCATATTGGCGCTCATGAATTTCAGGCGCGCGACAGGATCGAGCGGATGATGTTCCTTGAAAAGTCTTTCATGCTGCTCGTACATGAGCTTGCTGAGGTCACGCAGAGCTTGTTCCACCGGTGGCCAAAGCTTCGCCTGATCCGCCGTCAATTCGAGACCGGCATGCAGTGCAGCCATGCGCGCATCGACGAATGCGGCATCATCTTGCGGCGAGGGCATGTAATCGGCTTGTTCGTCCTCTTTCGGCGCGGAGGTTTGTATCTTAGGGGTTATATTTTCAGCCTTCGGCGCGGTTGTCTCCATCTTGGGAGATGTCTCCTTCGCTGTTGCTGGCAGCACTGTGGAGAGCGCACCTATGCCGACGAGGCCGATGACGGCAAGTGCGACGGGCAAGCGTGAAGTCATGATCACCTCTTTCGATCTAGTCGACGGTCTGCAGTTTGGCATTAACATTGATGGTAACAAATTAAGCTTCTGCAATCTTTGATCGTTGATCGATATCAAAGCCGTATGACGCAAGAGCATGTCCCGGAAAAATTAGCGCAACTTTTCCGACAAAGGACATGCTCTAATCGGCTCTAACGCTTCATCACAAAGACTTGATACGGCCCCGCCTTTGGCAATGGCGTCAGCCAGGCGGGCACATGGCCGGAGATCAAAGCGGCGGCGAGACCATGCGGCGCGCGCTTTGCGAGCACATCAGTTTCTTTCAAGCCTGCGCAGGTCATCACATAAGTGACATGATGCGCCACAAGGATTCCGCGTGCATCCGCGGGCGCTGCCAGCATCGCGTCGAGCATGGCGCGATTGCCGATATTGTCGCGATGATAGGGTGCTGCGAGAACGCTATGTGGGGTCAGTGCCAGCATGTGCGATCCGGCGTCGATCGGCGCAGCAACAATGCCGGGCGGCAATTTGGCGAGCGGTGCGAAGGCGGAAGAGGCAAGACAGCCGCTGCCCTCGCGCCAATCCGCGCGATCGGTTTTGGTTGGAATCACGAAGGCCCAGCCGATCGTCGAAAAAGGCAGAACGAGACAGAAGGACAGCATGGCCGCCTCGCGCCATCGCGTCCGCGCCAAAGCGTTGCGCAGCGCAAGAATGCACCAGACCCCGCCGAACAGTGCGATGAGGATCGCATAGCTCAACATGCGGATCATCCAGAACGACAATGCCGTGCCGATGACGAGCATCGCTGTGACGACGAACCAGCGCAACCGTGCCGTTCCGGTCTCACGCAATAGAGCGACGCCGGTAGCGCACAGACCGAGCGCGACCGGCAGAGTAAGGATTGCCGCCGTACCCGCATCCCGCGCAAAGAACCGCGGCAGCGAAAAGCCTTCGATGACATTCTTGAGCCAGATGTCGCGCACCAGCGGGTCTATGCCATGATAGGGATCGATGAAGCAGATGGGCTTGATCGCGTAAGCCGCGATAGCGACGAGGCAGGCGGCCAATCCCGCAGCCAGGAGCCGCGCCCTGACACTGTCGAGCCGCGATGAAGCGGCGGCGAGGCCAATCATGGCCGCTGCGCCGACGAAGCTCGGCACGAGATAGACCGACGAATAGGCATCGCAGACCGTATCGAACCAATGCGTCCGGCCGACCGTGGCGACATAGGTGAGTGGCAGAACGACAGCGAGTCCCATCCCGAAAGAAAGCAACATGCGGCGCATCTCCGCGCCGCGAAAAACCCACAGCGCGACTGCGAGACCAGCCAGCGTGACGATGAATGGCAAGGTCTCGAGGCCGATCGCGAGCGATAGGGCGGCAAGTACTCCGGCGATCGCGGTGCGACGCGCTTGGGCGAAATCGAGCGCTTCCACAAAGCTTGCGAGCATCCAGATGGTGAGCATGATCTGTGGCGCGGAATGATGAATGCGGCCGGGCTGGAATTGCGTGACTTCCATGCCGCTCAACAAGGTGAGCACGATGGCCGGCAACACGGCGGCAGGTCCAATGAGACTCTTCGCCAGCCGCGCGATGCCGACATAGAGAAGCGCCTGCAGCGCCAAGGGAAAGACAAGCCGGGTCGCGCGCTCGGCGAGATCGAGCGGCAGAACCATGGCGAAGAGCTTGATCAAGATGGCGAGCGGCATGTCGACGATGCGCGACCAATGCATGAAGACGCCATAGGGCGGATCGAGCCGGCCGATCGTCATGTCAAACCAGGGCTGGCCATGGAGGAGATTGCGCACTTCGACAAGGCGCATCGCATCGTCGGAGTCGAAGAACGTGCCCTTGTTCCAGACCGAAAGCGCACGCGCATAGGACAGGGCCAGCCCGAGCACCAAGGCGAAAGCGATGAGAAGCCAGAGCGGCAAGGGACGCGACGGCGTTACAGTCTTATCTTTGAAAGCCATGTTTTCACCCGAGCCCGTCTTCGAGTCTTCTTCGAATCCGCCTTGGGCGCAGAGACGGTGAGATTCGTCACGTCGGTCCTTTCGGGCAGAGATCGCGGCGCGAGCCCGTGCACGGCCGTGCAAGAGTCCTTTGAGATCTATGTCTTGCGAGACTCCTCTTGGATGAAAAGCTTTGATGGAGGGTTACGGCGGCTGCGGGACATCGCGCTTAACGGCTTGTTAAGCGTTCTTGAGCCTCAATAGCCGCGCTGTGCAGCGAGGGGTGTAGCCCTCTGATTCTGCGCGGTGTCGACCGAGCGTAGACCATGATTAGCCCGATGATCCGGACTCGGAGCTTTGCCGAGATTCTGGATGACCTTAAGTTGGAGAGCGGCGCCGAATTAGAGGCAATGTCGCAAGGCCATAGTTTCTTGGGTGCTTTGGGGTCTGGCTGGTGGCATTCCCAATTCGCCACACATGCCGAGATGGCCGCTTCGCCGAACATCGGAAGTGCTGCCGATTTCTATGTGGAACAGGCCGAGGAGTCTTTCGAGCCGTTCGTCGAAATGGCGGATGAGGATCGGATCGCGGTCGAACTCGATCTCGCATCAGCAGCCACGCTTGCCGATCTGACGCAGGCGCGGCGCGCCTTCGCCTTGCGCAATCACCCAGATCTCTTTCATCCTCGCCTGCGTGCGATGGCCACAGGCCGCATGCAGCTCGCCAATATGCTGATCGATCGCCGCCGCAGAGAGATCGAAGCGGGAACTCGCAATACGGGCTCGACCAACCAACCTAAAACTTAGAAGCCTATCAAAAGTAGGGGTCACCCTGAGTCAATGTGACCCAGGCATATAGCCTTTATTAACTATATTATTCTTATAAATTACATTTATGGATACAACGTACAATTTGAACGGCGGCTTCAAACCGACTGCGAAACGGTTTGCTGATCTCGATGGTCCGGATTTCTTTCCGACGCCGGCGTGGGCAACTCATGCCCTAATCGACAATGAAAAATTCATTGGCGACATTTGGGAAAGTGCGTGCGGTAACGGCGCAATGTCCAACGTTCTCGAACTTACTGGGCAGCGTGTCACAAGCAGCGATCTTTATGATCGTGGCTTTGGTGAGATTGGCGAGAACTTTTTAAGTTCCCGTAGGCGTGCGGAAAATATCGTTACGAACCCACCTTATAACGCCGCCGAAGGCTTTGTCCGGAGCGGATTGAGCCAGTCGAGTAAAAAATTTGCTCTCTTACTGAGGCTTGCATTTCTTGAGGGGGCCAATCGTGCCAACACAATCTTTGCTCAGGCGCCTCCAAGCCGCGTTTGGGTGTT
>DAIESR010000012.1 GCA_027346205.1 Beijerinckiaceae bacterium | reverse complement strand
CGGCAATCCCCAGATCGGGAACTGCGTCTCGAGCGAGGCACCCCAATATTTGGTGCCGCCGAGCGGGTTGCCATAGGGATTGATGCCGGCCGATACGTCACGCGGTCCAAGTCCTGAAGGCGCAAAGCCGCGCACCAGGGTTGGGCCCAGCATGAAATTGTCGACGATGCGCAACGGGTTCTTGTCCAGAGACGTGAGATAGCCGCCCTGTACATGGAAGAGACCGACGATGTCCAGATCCTGCCAAATCGAATGATAGTAGCGGAAATCGGCCGTCGAGCGCAGATAATGCTTGTCACCACCCGCGCCGGCGAAGTCCTCACGCCATTCCGCATGAATGCCGCTCGTCGGATTCTTGTTATTATCCAGGGAATTATAGGACAGAGTGAAACCTGGCATAGAGGTGATGGTGGTCCCCTGCGCCTGTTTCAGAGCAAGAGAGGCCTCGCCATTCGTCAAGCAGCTAAAGGTGGCGCTCGGCGGACTGGTCCCGAACCCGGGCGTCGTACCCCAGATCGGATTCGAGCAGTCATTATAGGGATAGCCGCTCCTGTTCGGGATCGAGATATGGGACGAATAGACGGTGTAGCGCGGCAGGAAGGTGATCTCGTCCGTAACAGGCAGGCCGACCCGCAACGTGCCGCCCACCATGAAGTTATCGTAGAAAGTATAGGGTGAGACCGACGAGTCCTTGGCATAGACATCGAACCCGGCTGCGATCCGCTGACCGAGGAAATAAGGCTCGGTGAAGGAAAATGTCACGCCCTTGGAATATTGGCCGCCGTTCACCGCCAGACGGACATATTGGCCACGCCCCATGAAATTGGTCTCTTGGACCGCGACTTCGCCAATAATGCCGTCAACAGTCGAATAGCCGCCCGAGACCGAGAACGAGCCGGTCGCCTGATCTTCGACATTCACCACAACAATGACGCGATCGGGCTCAGAGCCGGGCTTGGTGGTGATCGTGACCTTCTTGAAGAAGCCGAGATTATTGAGCCGCCGCTCGGCTTTATCGATCAGCACTTTATTATAGGCATCACCTTCGGCGATATCGAATTCCCGGCGGATCACGTAATCACGGGTCCGCGTATTGCCGTGTATTTCAATCCGTTCGACATAGACGCGCGGCCCCTGATCGATCACGAAGACCACCTTGACGGTCCGCGTCGTCGGATCTCTATCGCCGCGCGGACGCACCTGCGAGAAGGCATAGCCGCGCCGCATCACCTCATGCGTCAGGGCCTCGGTGGTCTTTTGAACGAGGTCGCCATTATAGGTCTGCCCAGCCGAAAACCGCAGGAACGGCCGCAACGACGCCGCATCGATCGCCGGCACATGCGATTCCACATCAACGCCGGAGACCGTATATTGCGGCCCCTCTTCGACGGTGATCGTAATGATGTAGCCACCCTTTTGAGGATCGTAGTGCGCGTCAGAGCCAGTGACGCGGAAGTCGGCATAGCCATTCTTGAGATAGAAACGGCGGATCAATTCGAGATCGGACGCGATCCGGTCTGGATCATAGACATCCGAAGTCTTGAAGAAGGACAGCCAGTTCATCTCCGTCGTCTGCATCAGGTCGCGCAGCTTGGAAGAAGAAAAGGCGTGATTGCCGACGAAATCGATTTCCTTGACGCCAGTCTTCTCACCCTCGTCGATATTGAAGACCACATCGACGCGGCCATTGGGAAAATCGACGATCCGGTAAGTAACATTGGCGGCCGCACGGCCGAAACGGCGATAAGCGTCCTTGATCCGCTCGACATCCGCCTCCACGATCGTCTGGCTATAGGGGCCCCGCGATTTCGACTGGATCTGAGATGTGAGCTGTTCCGTCTTGATCTTGCTATTGCCTTGGAAGACGACCCTATTGATAACCTTGTTTTCAGCCACATGGACGATGATCAAGCCGCCGACATGGCTGACATGCACGTCCGAAAAAAGACCCGTAGCATAAAGATCTTTGACGCCCTTATTGATCTCCGAAGGGCTGGCTCCGGAGAAATAGGACCGGATCGTCTCGCTATCGACCCTATCATTGCCCTCCACCTCTATGGATTGGGCATGGGCCGGAACGGCCATGAGAAGCGGCGCCAGGAAGGTTATGAGCAGGAAGAACCGGCAGAAATGACCCTTGAAGAATTTCATTTACACTCGGTCCCCGCCTTTGTCGCACAGATCAACACCGCGGCTTAGGGCCGCCTGCTCCGCCCGCAGGACCCCACTGCCGCCTATGCCTATTACCAAGCCTGCGGGTCGCAGCATCGGAAGACGCCGTCCCTCGACCCCGGAGACTGAAGGTTCTGCGATCGTATATTGTGCAGCATGGCTGACGTTAACGATCACCTTACTGCAGGCTCTGCTTCTACAAGGTTTATGCAATCCTGCAAATGGAGTTATCCTCCGGCCCGTCGTTTTCGAAGATGCGTGGCGGGCAAGTCACGCATCATGCTTAATGAAACAATGCCAAAGGGTTGTTCCCCTGCGAAACCAGGACATGTTCTCTCTATTTGAAATCGAGCCGATTTGTCCCAACCATATGGATCACGAACGATTCCAAATCGCCGGGATCGGCTCTGGAGCATGTCCCGGAATCAACGAACGAGCCGCAAAATATCATTATAGGTTGCAAGAATCATCAGCCCGGCAACCAGGGTCAGTCCGATCTTGAACCCGACTTGCTGAATCTTCTCGTTCAGCGCCCTGCCCCGCACCGCCTCGATGGCATAGTAGAAGAGATGGCCCCCATCGAGCAGCGGAATCGGAACGAGGTTCAAGATCCCAATTGAAATCGACAAAACCGCGGCAAGATTGAGGAGTGCTGCGAAGCTGATTTTGGCCATTTGGCCAGAGACCTCGGCGATACGGATCGGTCCCGACAATTGATCGGTCGATTCGCGGCCGGTAAACAGGCCGCCGACATAGGTGCCGGTCTGCCGGATAATGAACCAGGTCTCGCCGGTCGCAAGACGGGCCGAATCGATGAGGCCATAGTGCTGAATGTGCCAATTGGCGGCGCTGGCGTTTGCTTCGACTCCCAAGACGCCGGTACGAGTCTTGCCGACCACCGTCTTGATCTCGCGCTGCCGCGGTGTCGCGACCAGGGTGATCTCCTTGCCGTGCCGATCCACGACGAAGGCCAGGGCCTTATCACTGGAGACCTCCACGACCCTCTGCATATCCTCGAAGCTTTGGATTTTCGCGCCATCGATCGACACAATCGTGTCGCCGGGCGCGAAGCCCGCCGCCGCGGCCGCACTGCCAGCCGCCACCTTGTCGATCTGCGGGATCAACATGCCGCGTCCGTGAACGTAAAAAATTCCCGTGAAGATCACGATCGCGAGGACGAAATTGGCCAGGGGTCCGGCTGCGACGATAGCCGCGCGCTTCCACACTTTCTGGGTGAAGAATGTCACCGCCCGCTCGGCAGCCGGCATGGCCGCGACGTTTTCCTCATCGCTCATGGAAGCGCCATTGGCGTCGCCATGGAACTTCACATAGCCGCCGAGTGGCAAAAGGCCGAGACGCCAGCGCGTGCCGGCCCGATCGGTGAAAGCGAAGAGTTCAGGGCCGAAGCCCAACGAGAAAGCGTCGACCTTGACGCCACACAGGCGACCGACGAGGAAATGCCCGAGTTCGTGGAAAAAGATCACGACGCTGAGGACGAAGGCGAAGGGGACGATGGTTCCACCGATCGATCCCAAATGGCTGATAAACGACATCGGTCCTCCTATTCGGGCGCCGGCCCGCATGCCGACTCCTGCCGTTCGACCCAAGGCCGACGGTAACGACCAAGGCAAAGGGGCTCTAACTCCGCCCGCACAGCCCGAACCGAACGACATTCCGCCTCTTAAAGGCAGATTCATCGCGGCAAGGACTTCCGGAAGCCGGTTCGCGGCCCCTTCAGTTTGGTTACTAATTTATTACCATGCCGGAAGCCGGCTATTACGCCAATAGGGCGCGCGACCTTTCTCTGGCCATATGGTCAATGGCCAATGCATCCGCAACAGATTGTGGCTCATGCGCCGTGCCATCGGCGAGCGCCGCCTCGCAAGTCCGCTCGACGAGGCTGGCGATCTCATGGAAAGAGATGCGGCGAGCGAGGAAGGCCTCGACTGCGATCTCATTGGCGGCATTGAGCACGGTCGGGGTGCCACATCCCGTGCGCAAAGCGTCGAGCGCCACCCGCAAAGCGGGAAAGCGCGCATAATCCGGCCGCTCGAAGGTCAATTGGCCGACGCTCGCGAGGTCGAGACGGCGGGCACCAGTCGAAATCCGCCGCGGATAGGACAGGCAGTGAGCGATCGGCACGCGCATATCGGGGGCCGCAAGACCCGCGGTCACCGATCCGTCGCGGAAGGCAACAAGCCCATGGACCACCGACTGGGCATGAACGAGCACATCGAGCCGCGCTGCCTCGACCCCAAAAAGGTAGTGTGCTTCAATAACTTCCAAGCCTTTGTTCATAAGGCCGGCGGAATCGACCGTGATCTTCGGACCCATCGACCAGTTCGGATGCTGCAAGGCCTGTTCGGGCGTAGCCTTAGTGATAGCCTCAGCCGTCCATGTCCTAAACGGACCGCCGGAGGCGGTGAGCGTCATCATCTCGATCATGGCGCGATCCGCGTCGCCCATCGCCTGGAAAATCGCATTGTGCTCGCTGTCGACCGGCAGAAGCATCGTCCCCATCGCCGCAGCTTGGCGGATAAAAGCCGGTCCCGCGCAGACCAGACATTCCTTATTGGCCAGAGCGACGGTGCGGCCGGCGGACAGCGCCGCATAGGTCGGCTCCACGCCCGCGGTGCCGGCGATCGCCGCCATCACCATATCGGACGGATAGAGCGCGGCCTCGATCACCGCCTCCGGGCCCGCCGCCACCTGGATATTTGTGCCGGCCAAAGCTTCCTTCAATTCGGCATAGCCGGCAGGATCGGCGAGAGCGGCGAAACACGCACCAAGATCGCGCGCCACACGTGCCAGCGCAATCGGATCACGACCGCCGGCAACCGCCGCGACTGTGAATGCCCCGTTCGAGTTCGCAATAATATCGGCTGTCGATTTGCCGATCGATCCTGTCGCGCCGAGGATCACGACGGAGCGTGGAGCGGCATCATTGGCCGCTGCAAACCCGGCATCCGTTACTTCTCTATCAGCCGCGTCACGCCGCAGTTCAGCCTGTCCCGCCATGTTTTCTTCCATCCTCACATCCAATGAAACAAGCCTTCCGCCGGCGAAGGAAATCCCCGCAATGCGCCGAGGACCGTCACCCAAATGGCGGCGGCTATAAAGCCGTCGAGCCGGTCCATCAGACCGCCGTGGCCGGGGATCAAATGACCGGAGTCTTTGGCGCCGAAGCAGCGCTTCATCCAGGACTCGAAAAGATCTCCAGCCTGCGCCACCGCTCCGGTCATGAGACCGAGAAGGAAAAGCACGAATATCGGCGCTGGCGTCTCGAGCCGGGTGATATGCGCGGCTAGAATCAGAAACAAAGAGCCGATCAAGGCGCCGCCAAAAATGCCGCAAAGCGTCCCGGCCCAAGTCTTGGACGGAGAGATGCGGGGCAGAAGTTTCGGCCCGCCAATCAAGCGTCCGGCGAAATAAGCCACGACATCCGTGCTCCACACAACCGCGAAAAGCCAGCCGATAGCACGCGGACCGAATGGAAACGACAGGCGCAGCGCCGAGAGCGCGACAAACAGGCTGCCGGCATAGACAACGCCCGCGGCGCTCCAGATGCGTTTTCCGTCCTCCGCCAGATAGGCGCTCGCCAGCGCGCCGAGACCCAACACGATCACCGCCAGACCGCCGTTGTTCGAATCAGCCAGGAGCGCAGCGGCAATGACCGCGAGCGACCCGGGCACGAAGCGCACAACATGACGCAGCCCGCCGACGAGACGCTGCCATTCGAAATGCACCACGAGGCACGCGGCCACCCAAACAAGGACGAAAACGAGACCGCCGCTCACTACGCTCGCAATCGCGCCAACGACGAGAACAAGCGTCGAGACGATCCGCGGTCCAAGATCGGAAAGCCGGGCACGCAGCAACGCGGATTTCGACACCGGGGCTGGCGCATCTATGCCGCCGGAGGTGGACATGGGTTCCGGCACCTCGGCAGGAATGGTCATGAGGCCTTCTGCTCGCTGAGCTTCACTGTGCATCTTCCAATCCTGGCGGCTTGCGGTTGCACGCAGCCCACCCGAACTCCAAGACGAGGCACAAAAGGCGCCGCGGCGCCAATATGGGTAGCACCTGGGGCTAAAGCAGGTCCCGGACCAGCGGAATTCGCATCATATTTCCACTTTAGCATTCTGCGGCCGCAAGGTCACGCCGCCGAACCGCCGGTCGCGCGCCGCGAATTCGGCCAACGCCTCGGCAAAGGCTTGCCGATCGAAATCCGGCCAATGGATCGG
>DAIESR010000534.1 GCA_027346205.1 Beijerinckiaceae bacterium | reverse complement strand
GCCGGGACCGCCCGAGATGAGGCCCATGTCGTTCAGCCGGAACGACAGCAGCACCGCCTTCTTGAGCCATTGATTGACCACCCAGGCGGTGGGACCTGTCGCGCCGGCGACTTTTTCAGCCACGCGCAGCTTACCCTTGTCGAGAAGATCGAGCGCCAGATCGACGGCCTCGCGCGGCTCGCCCGTGGTCGCGCTCGTCATGTCGGCGCGCGCCTCGAAAGCCGCATCGATAATCTTTTCGAGGTCCTGGCTCTGCATCATCCTCTCCAACTCGTGAGCGCGCAGGTTTCGTCCGCGGCGCAGGCGATGTCAATGGTCAGGAAACATCAATCGATCGTCCGCCCGCCCTTCGGCGTCGAGCTGCCGAAAAGATCGGCAATATCGCGGAGAAATTCCTCGAGATCGCTGATCATGTAATCTACATGGGGCAAGTCTTCACTGGTCGCGATCTCGAAAGGTTCGCGGTGATCCCTCTGGCCCGGCTTGGGCACAATAAGCGCGGTCGCCATGCCTTTTTCATGCGGAATGACGAGATTGCGTTCGATATCCTCGAACATGGCGGATGTTTTCGGATCGACGCCATGGCGATCGAAAAAGCGCTGATAGGTGACGCGCTCGGGCTTGGGAACGAATTCGGCGTCGACGATGTCGAAAATGTCTTCGAACATGGCGTCCAGACCAAGCGCCTCTGCCGTGCGCAGTGCATGCTCGCGCGAGCCATTGGTCAAAATGAGCTTGCGGCCGGGCAGGGCTGCGATCGCTGCGGCAAGAGAGGGATTGGGGAGCAACGACGAGCGGTCGATGTCATGCACGAAGGCGAGAAATTCATCGGCGCTGACGGCATGATCTTCCATCAGCCCGCGCAAGGTCGTGCCATATTGCTTGTAATAATATTTCTGCAGCGCCCGCGACGACATGCCGTCAAGGCCGAGGAGATCAACGATGAAGGTTGTGATTCGCTGATCGATCTTGGGCCAGAGATCGCAATCTGCCGGATAAAGCGTATTGTCGAGATCGAACACCCAGGTATCGACATGAGCCATGTCGATCTGCGCGGCAAGTCGCGCCGGCACGTCGAAGGCGGCGCGCGCTCCTGTTGCACGCGTCGCGGGAATATCTTCGCTTATCGTGTCTCTGCGTTTCACCTGCGATCGATTCATGTCACTTGGTGATCAGAGTTCCGGCACCATGATCCGTCAAAAGCTCGATGAGCACCGCATGCGGCAGCTTTCCGTCGAGAATGACGACGCCTTCGACGCCTTGCTCGAGCGCATAAATGCAAGTCTCGACCTTCGGGATCATGCCGCCGGTAATGATGCCATCGGCGATGAGGGCACGAATATCGTCCATGCGCAATTCCTTGATGAGATTGCCCTCGGCATCGATGACACCCGGCACATCGGTGAGAAAGAGCAGACGCTTGGCCTTCAGCGCGCCGGCAATGGCGCCCGCGAATGTGTCGGCATTGACATTATAGGTCTCGCCATCGACGCCTTGCGCCACGGGCGCGAGCACAGGGATCAATTCGCGCCCGAGCACGGAATCGAGCACGGTGGTGTCGACCTTTGTCGGCTCGCCGACGAAGCCGAGATCGATCGCCTCTTCCACGCCGTCGCCATTGGCGCGCATGGCGGGCGTCATCTTATTGGCGATGACCATATTGCCGTCCTTGCCGCAGAGGCCGATCGCGCGGCCACCTTCGGCATTGATGAAGCCGACGATCTGTTTGTTGATCGAGCCCGCCAGCACCATTTCGACGATCTCGACGGTGGCGCGATCGGTGATGCGCAGACCGCCGGCGAATTCCGATTTGATGCCGAGCTTGCCGAGCATGGCGCCGATCTGCGGCCCGCCGCCATGAACGACGACGGGATTGACGCCTGATTGCTCGAGTAGAACCATGTCGCGGGCGAAGCTGCGGGCCACCTGATCGTCGCCCATCGCATGGCCGCCATATTTGACGACGACGATCGCATCGTCATAGCGCAGCATATGCGGCAGCGCCTGCATCAGGATTTCGGCTTGCTCCTGGGGGCTCACATGAAGCGCTTCGGTCATTCTCTCGGGTCCGGCGGCGGTGATCATTTGTAACGTTTCGGTGTGACGGCCTCAATGCATCGCGCTGCACAGCCGTTCATGAGCCATGTTCGCTCAACAGCTTTGCTATGGCGCCACGCAGCGCGTCGAGCCCGTCACCCTCATGCGACGAGGTGAAGATGATTTCGGGAAAAGCCGCCGGGTGCTGCGCCAGTGCCGTCTGCGTCTCGGCGCGGCGCGCGGCCATCTCGCTTTTCTTCACCGCATCGCCTTTGGTGAGGATGATCTGATAAGAGACGGCAGCCCGATCAAGCAGATCGAGCATCTCGAAATCCGGCGGCTTCAATCCATGCCGCCCATCGATGAGGACGAAGACGCGCAACAGATTTGCGCGGCCGCGCAGATAGTCTTGCATGACGCGCGTCCAGGCGGCGATTTTCTCCTTGGCGGCTGCGGCATAGCCATAGCCCGGCATGTCGACGAGGCGCAGTCTCGGCGCCTCGATGCTTGCTCCCAAGGCGAAGAAATTGAGCGCCTGCGTGCGGCCCGGCGTGTTCGAGGTGCGCGCCAGAGATTTGCGGTTGGTGAGCGCGTTGAGCAGCGAGGATTTGCCGACATTGGAGCGTCCGGCAAAGGCGATCTCCGGCGCGTCCAACGGCGGCAATTGCTTGATGTCGGTCGCAGCCCAGATGAAGTCGCAGGTTCCGGCAAAGAGCTTTCTGCCAGCCTCCGCGAAGTCCTGCCCCTCCGCGAAGTCTTGCGTCTCCTTGAAGTCTTGCGTGTCTTCTATATCCTCGGCGTGATCGTTCATGGCCCTATGAGTGGTGAAGCGGTGTGAAACTGCTTCGACTCACCTTCGGCCGAAGCAGCCGGCGAGCTTTGCCCGCCATCTCTCATGTCGTCGCCTTCTTGCGAAACATGCCGATGATATTGTCCCACAATTCGACCCTCACCCCGGCCCGCTGCATGATCAGGGCTTGCTGCGCCACGGACAAAGTATTGTTCCATGTCCAATAGATCACGAGGCCGGACGGGAATGTGCCGAGCATGAAGGTGAAGATCACCGGCATCCAGGTGAACATCTGCTTCTGCACCGGATCCGGCGGCTCGGGGTTCATCTTCATCTGGACGAACATGGAGAAGCCCATGATCAGCGGCCAGATGCCGATCGCCAGGAAATGCCCGATCAATGGCAGCGCCGTCGGGTCATAAGGCAAGAGCCCGAAGAGATTGAAGATATTGGTCGGATCTGGCGCCGACAGATCCCTGATCCAGCCGAAGAAGGGCGCGTGGCGCATCTCGATCGTGATGAACAGAACCTTATAGAGCGCGAAAAAGACCGGGACCTGGATCAGCATCGGCAGACAGCCGGCGACCGGATTGATTTTCTCTCTTTTGTAAAGCTCCATCAGCTCCTGTTGCTGCTTCACCTTGTCGTCGGCGAAACGTTCGCGGAGGGCGGTCATCTGCGGCTGCACCGCTTTCATTTTCGCCATGGACAGATAGCTGCGATTGGCGAGCGGGAAGAAGGCGGCCTTGATGAGCACCGTGACGATGAGGATCGCCACGCCGAAATTACCGGTGAATTTATAGATGATGTCAAGGAGTTGGAACATCGGCCGGGTGATGAAATAGAACCAGCCCCAGTCGATCAGCAGATCGAACTTCTTGATGCCGAGATCGGACTCGTAACGGTCGAGCACGCGGGTTTCTTTGGCGCCGGCGAAGACGTGCGAGGTGACGTCGGCCGTCGCGCCGGGCGCGATCGCCATGCCATTGGTCGTAAGGAAATCTGCCTGATAGACTTTGTTCTGCTTGCCGCGTTCCGAGAAAGTCCCTTCGAAGGGGATGTGCTGGTCGGGGATGACGACGGCAGCCCAATATTTGTCGGTGAAGCCGAGCCAGCCGCCGGTGCCGGTGAGGCTCTTCGTCGCTTTTGCCTCTTTCTCGATCGAGCTATAGGTCGGCTCCTGAACACCGGAATCGCCGATGACGCCGATCATGCCTTCATGCAGGATCGAATAGCCCGAGACGGGCGGCGTGCCATGGCGGGAAACGAGCGCATAGGGATAGAGTGTCACGGCCGCGCTGGTCTTGTTTTCGACGCTGTCGGTGATCGTGAACATGTAATTATTGTCGACCGAGATCTTGCGATGGAAGACGAGCCCATGGCCATTGTCGTAGGTCAGGGTGACCGGCGTCGCCGCAGTCAATGTCTGACGGTCGGTGTG
>DAIESR010000531.1 GCA_027346205.1 Beijerinckiaceae bacterium | reverse complement strand
GCCAAACCACCCATCAGTCGTCTCGGTCTCCCGCTGGACAACCTGTTGAGGTTCCACAGCTAGAAGAGCTTCAGCGTCTCGCAAATCTCGCATGGACGCCGATATGCGCGCCCGCACTGCGGACCATCCCGAGATCGAAGGGACGCGCAGGGGGCAGCGGCGCTGAACCGGAGAAGCTCGTCGGCTCGGACGGAGGCAGCGGTACAGGCACAGAGCCCCTATCCGCCCCCTCGTCTACGGCAGGTATCGGCGCGATGTCGGCTGAGGCGGTGCGGATAGGCTCATTGTCATCGGCGACAAGCGTCGGCGGATGGTGCATATCGAGCTGCGCTAGGCGCCCGTCCTCGCGCAAGGTGGCGACGAGCTTGCGATCGTTGGAGCCCGCGAGGCTCGCCGGACCTATATAGTCCACTCTGACCGTGGCCGTCCCCCTGCCGCGGAAGTCGAGAAGCTCTGCCACACGGCGCGAGACATCCATGATCCTGCCGCGCGCGAAGGGGCCGCGATCATTGACGCGGACGATCATGGAATAATGATTGCGCAGATTGGTCACACGCGCATAGCTCGGCAAAGGCATGGTCGGATGCGCCGCTGTGATCGAATTGCGGTCGTAAATCTCACCATTGGCAGTTCGCCGGCCATGAAAGGCCGTGCCATACCAAGAAGCCAAGCCGACGCCGGAATAATGCTTGTTGACCGAAGGATAATAAGTCCGGCCAGCAACCGTGTAGGGATGCCCGACCAGATAGCTGCCACCGCCACGCGGGATCGGCCGGTCGTCCGCAACGACGCGCGGGCTCGCCTTCCCATAGACCGAAGACGGAAAATATTCCTTCGCATGCGCGAAATACCGCGGCTGCTGCGCGCAACCGGCAAGACCGAAAGCCGTCGCCGACACGAGAAGCGCAAGAGCGGAACGAATAGGAAGCTTCGGGAAATCTGCCGAAGAAGCAAGGAATGGCGCCGCGCCGCTTGTCAAACGCGACAGAGATTCCCAGCGCTTCATGAGCTACCCCCGACTGACCGCTCGCCTTATGCCCCTCGCTCGAAGCCCGGCGGCATGAGCGGAGACTTACATGAACCGCGTTGCCAGAGGCTTAAAACGAAAGCTCCTGACATGCGTTTCCAAAATCACATGGCAAAATGATTTGGCAGCACCAGAGGGCGGTTCAATATAGGCAAAAATGCGGCGACCACTTTCGATCTCGTAAAGTGGCATTATAATAAACCATTGAACTATGTTGATATTTTTAATTTTTTGGCGAATCCAATGATATGAGAAAATACGAGATTTCAAACTATACGCCGCCGAATGTCGGCTCCTGCGGGACGCGAAGCCCGGCGCGCGCAAAATATGTCTTTGCGAATATCGTTAAAAAAGGCCTCGAACGACACGTGCCTCAAGTGCCGATGGATCGTTCGAAACAGGTCAAGCGCGCAAGCGCACAAGCGGTTACGATCGCACCGCTCTTCCTCAGCAAGTGAGAAGCGCGCGTTGCATTCGCTCATACGGATAGATCGTCGGCAAGAATGTTTTGAATGCGAATAATCTGAACGAGGCACCGGCGTGGCGCGGCTTCACGCCGCTGCGCGCCCCGGTCCCTGGACGACCTGCGGCTTGATTGCAAAACTCGTGGCGTCGGCATGGTCCCAAAACTCGGTGTAAGGCAGGGGCGCCGAACCATCCAATAGCGAATACGGCTCGATCGTTGGGTAGATGACGGCGAAACTACGCACCTCGGTCGCCGAGATCCGGCGCATGATGTGTTCGGACTTGAAGTCGCTTGGATGGCAAAGCCCGGCGGCACCCGTAAGTTCGGCGAGCGCTGCGAGTGTCGCAGCATGAAAGCGCCGCGCCCGTTCCGCCTTGAGCGGCACGTCCACGGCTTTCTGGCGGATCGGGTCTTGGGTCGCGACGCCGGAAGGGCAATGGTCCGTATGACATGAAAGGGCCTGGACGCAGCCGAGCGAAAACATGAAGCCGCGCGCGATATTGCACCAGTCGGCGCCGAGCGCCAGGGTTCGCGCCATGTCAAAGGCTGTGATGATGCGGCCACTGGCGCCGATCTTGATCTTGTCGCGCAGGCCCGCGCCAATGAGGCAATTATTGGCGAAGGTAAGACCCTCTCGCAAGGGCGTGCCAATATGATCGACGAATTCGAGTGGCGCCGCGCCGGTGCCGCCTTCGGCGCCGTCGATCACGATGAAATCGGCGATAATGGCGGTTTCATTCATGGCTTTGCAGATCGCCATGAATTCATGCGGATGGCCGATGCAAAGCTTGAAGCCGATCGGTTTGCCTTGTGCCAGATCGCGCAATTTGCCGATGAACTCCAGCATTTCGATGGGTGTCGAAAAGGCCCGGTGGCGCGCGGGAGAGATGCAGTCGCGATCCATTGGGACGCCGCGCGTCGTGGCGATTTCGGCCGTCACTTTCGCGGCCGGCAAGATGCCGCCATGACCCGGCTTGGCGCCTTGCGACAGTTTGATTTCAATCATTTTGACCTGCTCGAGCGAAGCCCGTTCGGCGAAAAGCACCGGGTCGAAACCGCCGTCACTGCTGCGGCAACCGAAATAGCCGGAGCCGAGTTCCCAAATGAGGTCGCCGCCATATTTGCGGTGATGGACGCTGATCGCTCCCTCCCCCGTATCAAGCGCGAAGCCTCCCATTTTGGCGCCTTTGTTGAGCGCCATGATCGCATTGGCGCTGAGCGCGCCGAAACTCATCGCCGAAATATTGAGCAGCGACAAGGAATATGGCTTGCTGCATTGCGGGCCACCGACCTCGATCCGAAAATCCGGGTCTTTGATATGCTGCGGGACAATCGAATGGCTCAGCCATTCGAACTCGGGCTGATACACGTCCTGCAAAGTTCCGAAGGGCCGCGAGGCGAGCTGCTGTTTGGCGCGTTGATAGACGATCGACCGCCTATTGCGGTCATAGGGCCTTCCGTCGACGTCGCTCTCGAGAAAATACTGGCGGATCTCAGGCCGAATCTTTTCGATCATGAACCGCAGATTGGCGAGGATCGGATAGTTGCGCTTGAGGCTATGCTGTTTTTGAATGACGTCGAAAATGCCGAGGATCGAGAGTCCGACGCAGATGACGAAGAGCGTGACGAAGATCCAGCCGCCTGATGCCAAGCCTTCCCACAGCCATATCGTACCGAAGATCAAAACGCCTATCAGGCTCGAGACGAGTGCAGCATAGCGCATGGGTTTAGTCTCTTTCAGCACCGTTGTCGTGAACCGGCCAGGGAAAGCGGCCTGGGAAAGCGACCTCGTTGGAACCGTGCGTCGCCCGCTCGTCGGATCGGGACGAGTTGCAGAAGGTGACGGCTGCATTATCGCGCGCCAGGATGGAGCAGAGCTATCTTTGCCGATGACGCCTTGCCGATGACGCGAAGGTCGGTGGTCTGAAACGACAGGCACATGTGTCTTTTGGTTAGAGCATCAGACCCGCAAGTAGGAACCGGCTGTGGGACAAGT
>DAIESR010000528.1 GCA_027346205.1 Beijerinckiaceae bacterium | reverse complement strand
GAAGGCACGACGCATGACGGGACCGCGCTCGGGCGCTTTCATTCCTCGCATTTCGCTGCCGCGCGCGATCTGCTCCACGGCGCGGCGCATATCGAGGCGGTGTGTGTGCAGCCTGTCGCCATCCGCTATTCGTCCGCCCATGCGGCCTGGCTTGGCGACGCTCTCTTGCTGCCGCATGTCATGCAGCTCGTCAAAGGTGCGCCAGTTATCTGCGATATTTTCTTCTGCGAGCCTCTGGTCTTCGACCGGACGGCGGATCGCAAGGCGATCGCGCAAGCATGTAATCAGAGGATCGAGGCTATGCTGGCTGCGACATCGCTTGATCAATCGGCTGCGAAGGCGGGTGCTGATTCTTTCACCCATGCGAGTGCGCCGCGGCCGGTGGCGGCGCCTGTGGCGAAGCAGGCCTGCAACAAATAGCCGCCGGTCGGCGCTTCCCAATCGAGCATTTCGCCAGCAATGAAAACGCCCGGCCGGTGCCGGAGCATGAAATTTTCGTCGATCTCTCCGAAGAGAATGCCGCCGGCGGTCGAAATCGCGCGTGCAAGCGGCGCTATGCCGGTGATGCGTGCCGGCACGGCATTGATCAATTGCGCGAGGCGATCAGGTGCGAGGGCGGATAGATGCTCCGCCGTCCCGAGCCGCGCTTCATGGAGGAGGCTGATCGCAACGGGCGACAGTTTGAGCGCTTTGCGCAGCAGATTGGAAAGCGAAGGCTTGCGTCCTTCGGATTGCCGGCGCAAGCGCGCTTCTATGTCCTCTGCCGAAAGATCCGGCCGCAGAGCGATATGAAGCAAGGCTTCGCCATTTGTGGCAATCGCCTCGCGCAGCGCGGCCGATAGGGCGTAGATTGCGCCGCCTTCTATGCCGCTGTGGGTGATCGTGGCTTCGCCGCGCAAATGCCGGCCAGCATAGGAAAAGCTCGCACCTTTTATGGGTGTGCCAACAAAACGCGTCCGAAATATTTCCGACCAATCGACGCGAAAACCGCAATTGGCGGGCCGCAGCGGTGCCATGCCGATCCCGGCAGCGCCCAGAATTTCCGTCCAAGATCCGTCCGATCCGAGCCGGGGCCAGCTCGCGCCGCCGAGCGCGAGAACCAATGCATCGGCGTCTCGCGCAACCGGCCCCGCCGGCCCTTCGAAAGCGATGGCGCCATTGGCATCCCAGCCTGTCCAGCGATGCCGTGGCATGAAAGTGACGCCCGATGCGGCGAGACGTTTGAGCCAAGCGCGGAGCAGCGGCGAGGCCTTGAAGGAAAGCGGAAACACCCGCCCGCTCGTGCCGATGAAGGTCGGCTCGCCCAATTCGGCGCACCAGGCGCGCAAGGCTTGCGGCGAAAATTCTTCGATGGCTGGACGCAGATAGGCCGCCGCCGCGCCATAGCGCGCGAGAAGTGCTTCTAAATCTTCGGAATGGGTGAGGTTCAGGCCACCGCGGCCGGCGAGCAAAAATTTTCGGCCGGGCGAGGGCATGGCATCATAGATGGTCACCTCGGCATCGGCGCGCGCCAGAACGTCCGCCGCCATCAGCCCGGCCGGGCCCGCGCCGATAATAGCGATCCGCGGTTTGGCGTCTCTCGATGGGATGGATGTGGGGGCGGACATATTGCTCGAATCGACGGAAAAAGCTCTCTTGCGCCGCCTTTGGCGGGCGCGACTTGTAGCAGCGTCGAAGCGGGTCGGTCGAGCCTCTCTTGCCCAAAACTGGTGCGGATCATGCTTGTGCTTGACCAAAAGGCTGAGGGATTTCCTCCCTAACGGCCGCTCCGCGTCGGCTCTCGGGCACATGGGTTCGGTTGCCGGCAAAAAGAAGAACGGGCAGAAGAATCAAGAAAAATAAGGAGACAGATGATGCCGCGCTCTTATTCGGCGTTCCTCGCGCGTGCGGATGTGCCCGCGCGCAAGGCGCTGCAACAAGCCGTCGACGGCCTCAAGCTCAAACTCTCGCTCGACGACGCCTATGTTCCGTTTGAGACATCTGGTTATGTGCCATGCACATTGGACGGCGAGGACGCGGGTTTCGATTTGCGCTTTCAAGATGTCGACGCGAGCTTGCGGTCGCGCGTCGGAGACAAGGATGTCGCCATAGCTTTCCGCTGGGGTGGCGATCCGCGCGAAGAAGCGAGCGTCCTGATCGTCTGCGCGGCGCTCGCCAAGAATTTCGGCGCGGTTGTGCATGAGCCCGATGCTGACCGTCTCTTCAGCGCTGACGAAATCTCCGACAAAGCGCGCAAAGCCGCGGCGTCTCTGTGAAAAAGGCAGGGCGCGTGGACGCACAAATTCACCCGGTAAAGAGGCAGGATCGGATGCAGAGCCATGCGCAACGCATCGCAGCCTGCGGCCTATTCTTGCGTTCTTTTGACGCGAGGCCTTTGCCGCAAAGCGGCTGCAATGTTGCGCATGCGGCTTTCGCCGAGGCTTGCGTACATAAAAGCCATATGATAGGTGACGCGCGCTTTCGGGGGTTAAGCTCGGCTTTGGTTCAGGGCTTTATTCCCACCTTTCCGACGCCTGCGCTTTTGGGTTTAGCCGCGATCGCACGAGCCGATCTGAATCCTGAAGGAGTCTGGTATGTCGGGCTCAAGGATTCTACGAGCTCTCGGATTTGAAGGTTGACCGACTTGGCGCAGGAAACAACGATCGTATCCGGAATGGCCGGCCGCTATGCCCAGGCGCTCTATGCACTGGCGCAGGAGCAGAATGCGACCGAGCAAGTCGCGGCGGATCTTACGGCTTTCTCCGCTCTCGTTGCCGAAAGCGCTGATCTGCAGCGTTTCATCAAGAGCCCGGTGTTTTCCGCCGACGAGCAGGTGAAGGCGCTCACCGCGCTGCTCGCCCGCGCCGGAATAGCGGGCGTCACCGCCAATTTCCTCAAGCTGGTCGCAGCCAAGCGCCGGCTCTTTGCCGTCGGCGACATGATTGCCGACTATCATAAGCTCAATGATTTCGCTAAGGGTCTAGCCCGCGCCGAAGTCACCGTTGCCGAGCCGCTCAAGGACGAGCACGTTTCGGCACTGAAGGCCGCGCTCGCTGAATTGACGGGCGGCAAGACCGTCGAGGTCGGCATTAAAGTCGATCCGGCGATCCTTGGCGGCCTCATCGTCAGATTGGGTTCACGCATGGTCGACGGTTCGCTGAAGACCAAACTCGCTTCGCTCCGTACACGCATGAAAGAGGTCGGTTGATGGATATCCGCGCCGCTGAGATCTCGGCGATCCTCAAGAACGAGATCGCCAACTTCGGCAAAGAAGCCGAAGTCACCGAAGTCGGGCAGGTTCTGTCCGTCGGCGACGGCATCGCCCGCGTCTACGGCCTCGACAATGTGCAGGCCGGCGAAATGGTCGAATTCGAGACCGGCGTCCGCGGCATGGCGCTGAATCTTGAGATCGACAATGTCGGTATCGTCATTTTCGGCACCGATCGCGACATCAAGGAAGGCCAGACGGTCAAGCGCACCGGCGCGATCGTCGACGTGCCGATCGGTAAGGAGCTGCTCGGCCGCGTCGTCGATGCGCTCGGCAATCCGATCGATGGCAAGGGGCCGATCAATGCCACGCGGCGCGCCCGCGTCGATGTGAAGGCGCCGGGCATTATTCCGCGCAAATCCGTGCATGAGCCGATGTCGACGGGCCTCAAGGCGATCGATGCGCTGATTCCGATCGGCCGCGGCCAGCGCGAGCTGATCATCGGCGACCGGCAGACCGGCAAGACCGCCATCGCGCTGGACTCCATCCTCAATCAGAAGGCGGCCAACCAGGGCACCGACGAGGGCGCCAAGCTCTATTGCATCTATGTTGCGGTCGGCCAGAAGCGTTCGACCGTCGCACAATTCGTCAAGGTGCTCGAAGAACATGGCGCGCTCGAATATTCGATCGTGGTCGCCGCCACGGCGTCCGATCCGGCGCCGATGCAGTTCCTGGCGCCCTTTGCCGGCTGCGCGATGGGCGAATATTTCCGCGACAATGCCATGCATGGCCTGATGATCTATGACGATCTCTCCAAGCAGGCGGTGTCCTATCGTCAGATGTCGCTGCTGCTGCGCCGCCCGCCGGGCCGCGAAGCCTATCCGGGTGACGTCTTCTATCTCCATTCGCGCCTGCTCGAACGCGCTGCCAAGCTCAATGATGAGAATGGCGCCGGCTCGCTCACCGCTCTGCCGGTGATCGAAACGCAGGCGAATGATGTGTCGGCCTTTATTCCGACGAATGTCATCTCGATCACCGACGGCCAGATCTTTCTCGAGACCGATCTCTTCTATCAAGGCATCCGTCCGGCCGTGAATGTCGGTCTCTCGGTGTC
>DAIESR010000520.1 GCA_027346205.1 Beijerinckiaceae bacterium | reverse complement strand
CTTTTCCGGAACATGCTTTCTCTTCTTGAAATAGAGCCGCGCTGAAATCTCGGACCGGAGACCGCGGAGGATCGTCCGCTCAGGACGGAAATGAGACAAGCGCGCGGGCTACCCGACAGCGCTTCCTGCAACCAGGTCTCTGATCGCAAGAAGACGGCAACAGGATTTCAGCAAATTTCTGAGACTTGTGCGTAGCCGGCACGCGCCTGAAATGACGCCAGTCGAGCGAGCGCAGCGCCCGTCGCGGTAAGTTTCAAGCGGGGATCAGTTCCTCGTCGTCATTCGGTTCGCGCAGGACATAGCCACGGCCCCAGACCGTTTCGATGTAATTGCGGCCATGGCTGGCATTGGCGAGTTTCTTCCGCAATTTACAGATGAAGACGTCGATGATCTTGAGTTCCGGCTCGTCCATCCCGCCATAGAGATGATTGAGGAACATTTCCTTCGTCAGGGTCGTTCCCTTGCGCAGTGAGAGCAGCTCCAGCATCTGATATTCTTTGCCCGTCAGATGCACGCGATTGCCGGCCACTTCGACGGTCTTTTGATCGAGGTTCACGGCGAGATCGCCGGTCGTGATCATCGACTGAGCGTGCCCCTTCGAACGCCTGACGATGGCGTGAATGCGGGCAACGAGCTCGTCCTTATGGAACGGCTTGGTGAGATAATCGTCGGCCCCGAATCCGAGGCCTTTCACCTTGTCCTCGATACCGGCGAGACCGGAGAGGATCAGAATCGGGGTTTTGACTTTGGCGACCCGCAAGGTGCGCAGCACCTCATAGCCGGACATGTCGGGGAGATTGAGATCCAGCAAAATGATATCATAGTCATAGAGCTTGCCGAGATCGATCCCCTCCTCGCCGAGATCCGTCGTGTAGACGTTGAAGTTCTCGGATTTGAGCATCAATTCGACGCTTTGCGCGGTTGCGCTGTCGTCTTCAATCAATAGCACCCGCATGTGAGGCTCCCAGCCTTGCCCTCATTGGTTCGTCGGCGATGCGAAGCCGTGTCGCTTCACTGCGGCACGCCAGGCGCCACGCGCAGGAAGAACGCACCCGCCGAACCAATTCCTTAAAGTTAACGGTCATTGGTTAACAAAGCCATTCCACAAGATCGCCACAAAGGGACACAATTGACGAGCCACCCTCTGTTCACGCCATATGCGCAGGCACGCAGTCTGGCATCCGATCGATCGAACGCACATGCGCGTCGTCGCTAATTCTTAAGCTTTCGGGTTAATGAAGGGTTACGCTGGACGCGAATCGCCACAAATTTCACAATATACGGATTTGGCCGTTAGTCACGCTGGGGCAGGACTGAGACCAGGGCAATCGGGTGAAAGGTCCCCTCATGGTGAGGAGGCCGCCATAGGGCGTTGCGCAGCGACGCCCGTTGCAAGTGACGGGCTATAGCGGCCGTCTGGATGAGGGCGATCGGCAGATCGCTTCACCCGATTGCCCTGGGACTGAGACACGGCCGGCGACCCCGGTAAGGAAGCTGCAACTTTAATCGGCCATAGTCCGATCGTCTCGCGGTGATTGTCAAAAGGTTGCAGATCAACCTGCGCTTCGGAGTTTGGATATGATGAAATCGCGGGATACCCTCACGCGCTTGAAGCGCTTCCATGTCGAGGAACGCCGACGCAGAGTGATGCAGATCGAATCAATGATTGCTGAATTTGCCCGTATGGCTACGGATCTCGACCGGGAGATCGCGCTCGAAGAGCAGCGGGCGGGCATTTCCGATCTTTCACATTTTGCTTATCCGACCTATGCGCGAGCGGCGCGTGCGAGACGGGACAATCTGTTGGCCTCGAGCGCCGAGCTGCGTGGTCAGCTCGATGACGCGAAAACCAATCTCGACGAGGCCCTCGCCGAACTGAGCAAAGTCCAGCATGTTGAAGGGCGGGAAAGGTCCATCGAACACGGGCCGGATGTGCAGGATTCCAGACGCGGTCTCGATAATTTCCGCCTGCGCACCCTCCAAGCCTGATCGTGCGGATCGGCCTGCCGCGAGGTGCCGGCCCACATTTGTGTCTAGAGCGGCGAGCACTCGCATGCCACCGCAGCACCGATTCCATTTGAATGTTCACCGCCATGGAGCCGGTTTATTTCAAATAGTTATGGCATTTTCGGACACAAAACCGGTATCCACTTTTGCTGAAACTCTAGAGCGGCTGCGCTTGGCTTTGCGGCCGCTCGAAAGCTGCCTTGTGCCGCGTTCGCAGGACTTCCCGATAGCCGATCTTGGCGAGTAGGGCGGGCAAATCGGTCGTCCAGCGCTGCGGAATGAATTCGATAAGGAGTAGCGCCGGCCAGAGCCGCTCGGGCATTTCGCGGAAATAGGGCTCCAGGATTAAATCCTCGGCGCCTTCCACATTGAGCTTCATCGCATCGATCCGCGCGAAGCGCTCCTCCGCGACAATGCTAGCCAAGGCTTTGGCGGGAACGCGGATCTGGATGCCTTCGACATCGGAATTAATGATCCGCATCGAGGTTTCGCCACGATTGTCCGGATCGACGAAGAGCGTGATCTCGGTGTCGAGATCAGCGACGGCGCAATCGATCGCCTTGATCGTGGCGAAGGGATTTTGTCGGATATTGTAGACGAGGCGCTCAAAAATGTCCGGTTGCGGCTCGATCGCCAGAATACGGGCCCGCGGCCCGGCGCAGGCGGCGACGAAGAGACTGTAGCCGCCGATATTCGCGCCGACGTCGAGAAAGACGAAATCCGGCTCGATGCGGTCTTGCAAAAGATGGAACTCGGCGGGATTGAAATATTGTGGCGTGAAGAGAATGCGCTTTTCGCAGACGTTATTGTAGGGATAGAGCCGCATGCGGGCGCCGAAGGCTTCGACGTCGAGGGGCTGGCCGCGCAAGGCTCTGATCGCCATGGAGCGCAGGAAAAAGGCGCGCCGCATGCCGGCCCAGCTCATTGATGCTGCCCGCGTCAAAGTCAGGAGGCGAGCGACCGCGCCATGCGGCCTGTAGCGCCCAAAGACCGAAAGATCATTGCCCTGCGACTTTGATAAGCTCATGGGTTCCTAAGCTTCTGGCGGCCCGAAAGATACAAGGGGATCAGAGCCATTGTGCGGGGCTCGGGAGCCGCTGTGTGGGTTCGATGGAACGGGTTCCGAGGCCGGGACCCTTAGGCGGATGACCCCGGGCGTTTCCGAGCTGCGCGCCTGCTCGCCGCACGGCTGCGGAACGATCTTGCGTCGCCGCCGGAAAACCTTAAATTATCAGCAATGAAGAGAAAACCTCAAATCCCTGCCAAGATCCAATGACATTCGTAGACGCTCTCGAAGCTCCCGGCCGCAAGACCGGGCAAATCAAATTGCACGCGCCCGAGGCCTTCGAAGGGATGCGCAAGGCCGGCCGCTTGGCCGCCGATGTCCTCGATATGCTGGTCGAGCATGTCCATCCCGGCGTGACGACGGAATATCTGGACAATCTGGTCTTCGATTTTGCGTTGTCGCATGGCGCTTATCCGGCCCCGCTCGACTATCGCGGCTATCGCAAATCGATCTGCACCTCGATCAACCATGTCGTCTGCCATGGTATTCCCGATCGCAAGCCGCTGCGCGATGGCGATATCGTCAATATCGACGTGACTTTTATCCTCGACGGCTGGCATGGCGATTCGAGCCGCATGTATCTCGTCGGCGATGTCTCGCGCCGCGCTCAGCGCCTCGTCGAGGTCACTTATGAGGCGCTGCAGCGAGGCATAGCGGTAGTCAAGCCAGGCGCGACCACGGGTGACATAGGTGCCGCGATCCAGGATTATGCAGAAGCCGAGCGCTGCTCCGTGGTTCGCGACTTTTGCGGCCATGGCATCGGCCGGCTGTTTCACGATGAGCCTAATATCCTCCATTACGGCCGCCGCGGCGAGGGTGTCGTGCTGAAACCGGGCATGTTCTTCACCATCGAGCCGATGATCAATCTCGGCCGGCCACATGTCAAAATCCTTTCCGATGGGTGGACGGCAGTGACCCGCGACCGTTCGATGTCGGCGCAATTTGAGCACACGATCGGGGTCACCGAGACCGGCTATGAGAATTTCACTTATTCGCCGAAAGGGCTGCATCACCCGCCTTACGATTCCGCCGAGCCCGCCGTGAAGTGATGAAACAGCCGGTCTCAGCGTCCGAGGCTGCCGGCGCCCCGCATTATTTTGGACATAGGGACAGGCTGCGCGAGAGATTCCGCGCCGCCGGCGGTGATGCGCTCGCCGATTACGAACTGCTGGAACTTGTCTTATTTCGCGCCATCCCGCGTCGCGATGTGAAGCCGCTCGCCAAGGCGCTGCTCGCTCGTTTCGGCTCCTTTGCCGAGGTCGTTGCCGCGCGGCCGGAGCGGCTGAAGGAGATCGACGGTATGAGCGAGGCGGCGGTGCTCGAGATCAAGATCATCCAGCAGGCAGCGAAGCGCTTTGCCAAATCCAATGTCGAGAAACGCCGCCCGCTGGCGAGCTTTTCGGCTGTGCTGGACTATTGCCGCACTGCGATGGCGTTCCTCGATCGTGAAGAATTCCGCATTCTGTTTCTCGACAGGAAGAATGCGTTGATTGCCGATGAGGTCCAGAGCGTCGGCACGGTGGATCATGCTCCGGTCTATCCGCGCGAGGTCATGCGGCGCGCCTTGGAGCTCAATGCCACGGCGATGATCCTCGTCCACAACCATCCCACTCAACCTATTTCCATCACGCTCGATCACGCTCCTAACCGTTGAATCACTTGAACTTTTAGGCTTGTCGTAGCGCAGGACGTTGTGGCATATTGGGGTCGGTTTTGAGGGGGATCGATCGCCCTTGTGACCCCAGTCGCCGACCCCTGCTAGCCGTCTGG
>DAIESR010000519.1 GCA_027346205.1 Beijerinckiaceae bacterium | reverse complement strand
GCTTGTCGAATCTCGTTGCACAAAACTCCGAAGCCGCGATTGATTTTTCTCAAGTGATGTTCACCGCGCCCCTTGGAGCATGTTCTCATTGATGAGAACATGCTCCAACGCTTTTATTTTGAGCGTTTTCTTCTCGATCGGATGATTCCATCCGATCGGAAAACGCTCTAGCCCTTGATACAGATGAGCGGTCTGAGGCGCGCGACCCGACGGGCCAGGCCAGCTTGTTCGGAGGCGCGCACGACGGCATCGACATCCTTATAGGCGCCGGGCGCCTCTTCGGCGACGCCACGCAATGATGGGCTGCGGATGAGAACGCCTGCGCCGGCAAGATCATCGACGATCATGCGCCCGCTCCAGCGATGCAGCGCGGCATGGCGCGACAGCGCACGCCCGGCGCCATGGCAGGCCGAGGAGAAGGATTTGGCTTCGCTCGTCGCCGTGCCGACAAGAACATAGGAACCGGTTCCCATGCTGCCGCCGATCAGCACCGGTTGGCCGATGGGGCGCAGCACCTCGGGAAGGCTCTTATGTCCTGGGCCTAGCGCTCGCGTCGCGCCCTTGCGATGGACGAAGAGTTCGCGCTCCTTCCCATCGACGTCATGCGTCTCGACCTTGCAGGTGTTGTGCGAGACATCGAAGAGCAGGCGCAAGTCGCATTCGGAGAAGAAATGTCGAAAGACGCGCCGAGCATAATGGCTGAGGATCTCGCGATTGGCGAAGGCGCAATTGATCGCCGCGCGCATGGCGCCGAGATAACGCTGCCCCACCTCGGAAGAAATCGGCGCGCAGGCGAGCTCGCGATCCGGCAATGTGATCCCGGCGTCCTTCGCGCTGGTCAGCATCTCCTTCAAGAATTCCGTACCGATCTGATGGCCGAGACCGCGGGAGCCGCAATGAATGGTGACGATGGCCTGATCTTGCACAAGGCCGAAGGCTTGCGCGACGATCGGATCGAAAATCTCTTCGACTGCCTGCACTTCGAGATAATGATTACCGGAGCCGAGCGTCCCCATTTCGCGATGCTGCCGCTCTTTGGCATGCGCGGAAACGAACTCCGGCTTCGCACCTTGCATGGTGCCGCCTTCCTCGATCCGCTGGAGGTCATGCATATCGCCAAGCCCGCGCTCGACGGCCCAGCGTGCGCCGCCGAGCAGCATCGCATCCATCTCGGCCGTATCGAGGCTTATCGTGCTTCGGCTGCCGAGCCCGGCCGGAATATCGCGATAGAGCGAATCGGCGAGCGGCTTTTGAAGCCGCAGAATATCGGCGACGGGAAGGCCTGTCAGAAGCGTGCGCACACCGCAGGAAATTTCGAATCCTACGCCGCCGGCTGAGATGACACCGCCCTGTGCCGGATCGAAGGCCGCCACGCCGCCGATCGGGAAGCCATAGCCCCAATGCGCATCGGGCATGGCATAGGAGGCCGTGACGATCCCCGGCAGCATCGCGACATTCATCGCCTGTTCGAGAACTTTGTCATCCATGCCGCGGATCAGCTCTTCATCGCCATAGATGATCGCCGGCACATGCATGGTTCCATGCGGTTCTGCCCGCCATGTCGTTGCATCGACGCGCGTCAGGAGAGAAAGCTCCATGGTCCATCTCCATAGCCAACTCATACGTGCCGCTCGCCTCTTTCGGCGCGGCTGAACTTAGACATCGACAATGCAGCCGGCCGACCACAGGCCGTCCGGCGATTGTGCAACCTTCAATGCCGTATAGGTAGCCCCTTTCGGCTCGCAGGCCGGCGCGTGCCGCGCGACATCGACCGGCTCGCCCCAAAGCCTGCCATGAATGCGCCCGTCCTCGATGCGCACAGCAAAGCTGCCGAACAACATGTGACGGACCGCCATTTCATAAATGATGGCATTGAGCCATTCGACGAACAGAAGTTCGAGATCAGGTGCCTCACATTGCACCTCGACTTCCGTCCGCGCCTCGACCGGCGCGTCGGTGATCGCGGCGGTCAGAGCCAGCGCCGCTTGTTCGAAGGCCTCTGCCGGCGTCGCGCCGAAGCCGCGGAGACCAATGTCCGCATCATGCGGGAATTGCTCCCATCCGGCCTTGCGGATCGCTGCGTCTGCAGACTTTGCCATAGCGCTGCGCGTCCTTGTCCTGAAACTGACCTCGTCGCATAACCTAATTATTGCGAAGATCGTCAGTGAGATTGGAGCTTAGCCGAGAGATAGGCGATGGCTCCGTCGAGCGTCATCAGCTTCGGATAATCGACCTCCGGAATAGCGAGCCCGAGCCGCTCATGGATGGCGGTTATGAAAGTGAGGACATCCATGGAATCAATATCGAGAGCCTCGCGCAGATCCGCTTTGGGATCGACGGAGCTGATGTCGATTTCAGGCGCGATATTACCGAGTTCTTCCCGCAGCACCGCTTTAATGTCGAGAGCGCTCATAATTTTTCTGGCTCCTGTAGAAGCCGGCCGATCTCCGCCAGGAATAATGCGCCGACATGGCCGTCGCTGACGCGATGATCGCCCGAGAGAGTCACGGTCATGACGGACCGCGGCTGAATGGTGCCTTCGACAACCCAGGGCCGCATGACGGCTTTGCCGAAGCCGACGAGTGCTACCTGAGGCGGATAGATGATGCCGAACAAGGCTTCGACACCTCTTTCGCCGAGGCTCGAAATAGTGATCGTCGCATCCGCGATCTCGGAGCTTCGAATACGGCCGGAGCGCATGCGCTGGACGAGGTCGCGCATCGCGGCCATGAGCTCATCGCAAGAGAGGCGATCGGCATCATGAATGGCGGGCGCAGCCAAGCCGCCGCCACGAATGGCGATGGCCATGCCGATATGGATGGCGGAGACCGCTTCGAATTTGCCGTCCTGGAAGAACCCGTTGAAAGCGGGAAAGCGGCGTAGCGCGGCGGCGACGGCTTTTGCTGCGAGCACGCCCAACAGCAAACGGCTCTGTGGCGGGCGTTCGGCATTTCGTTTCACGAGCCATGTCTCGCAGCCCGTCACATCAATCTGATGCTGCAGATAATAATGCGGGATCTCGCGCTTCGACCGCGCCATGGCGGCGGCGATCGCCGCACGCATGGCGCCGAGATCCAGTCCGATCACGGGCTTTTTCGGCATCGCGCTCGGGATGGATGCAAGCCGCGCTTCGACATCTTTCAAAACGATCGCACCATCTGCGCCGCTGCCCATGACGGTCGCGAGGTCGAGCTTATGCGCCAGAGCGAACTGCCGCGCCGCCGGCGAAGCGCGGATGCGGGCGATCGTTGGAAAAGGCGAAACCTGCGGCAAAGGCACCACGACCGAAAGCGCCTCGGGGAGTTCGGCGGGCTTGGCGGCAGGCGGTATCATTGCTGGCGCCGCAACGGCGGCCGGTTTTTTCACGCCAGCTTCGACCTCCGCCTGTGTCCGCAGTCGC
>DAIESR010000498.1 GCA_027346205.1 Beijerinckiaceae bacterium | reverse complement strand
CCGTCACGTCGAAAGCATAGGTCAGAAGTCCGTCGTCGACGAGGATCGCGGTCGCCTCGTCATAGGCCTTATGCGTCGTCGGCCGGCCACGGCGCAAATCGTCATTGTCGAGTGCCGGCAGATCGTCATGAACGAGCGAATAGCAGTGGATCATTTCGAGTGCTGCCGCCGCGCGCAGCACGCCTTCACCTTCTATGCCGAAGAGACGCGCCGTCTCGATCATCAGAAACGGGCGCAGCCGCTTACCGCCTCCGAGGCTCGCATAGCGCATTGCTTCAAGGAAGCGCGGCGGCCGATAGGTCTCGCCCGGCAGCGCGGCCGGCGCCAAGAGGGAATCGAGCATCAGCTCCGTCGCATCGGCCACGGCCGACAGCCGGGCGTTGAAATCCACTGCCGCGCTGCCTGCCGTCATGCGTCTTCGTCCTTTCCCGCTCTTCTCCGGTTCCGCTTGCCTCATCGGGGAAGATCGGTCAAGGCTCGGCCATGTTTCGAAAGACTGGGGATTACGGCCTATTGGGCACGATTGCGCGATGGCTCATGCGCTTTTGTCTGCTGCTGGCCTTCATTCTCGCCGGCCTCATCGTCGCCTATCGCTTCGTGACACCCATCTCGACAATCATGCTGACGCGCATGGCCCTGCATAAGAAGATCGACCGCATCCCCGAGCCGATCGAGGCCATGTCGCCGCGTCTGATCGCAGCCCTCATCACCTCGGAAGATGCGCGTTTCTGCATCCACCATGGCGTCGACTGGGGCGCCCTGCGGGAGGTGATCGACCAAGCCGGCGAAGATGGGCCGTCACGCGGCGCCTCGACCATCACGATGCAGGTCGCCAGAAATCTCTTCTTGTGGCCGTCGCGGTCCTATATTCGCAAAGGGCTCGAAATTCCGCTCGCCCTGCTCCTCGATTTCGTCTGGCCGAAGCGGCGTATTCTCGAGATCTATCTGAACATTGCCGAATGGGGTAACGGGATCTTCGGCGCCGAGGCCGCGTCCGAAACCTATTTTCACAAACACGCCCGCAATCTCGATACGCGCCAATCGGCGCTGCTCGTCGGTGTCCTGCCCGACCCGCATGACCGCGACCCGCGACACCCGAACCGGCCGCTGCTGTTCCATGCCCGAGTCGTCATGAGCCGGCTTCAGCATGCGGCTCCGCCCCTCTCCTGCCTGCGATAACGAGGGGTAGCCAGACGCAGCGATCCATAGTAAGAGCGCAGCTCCGTAATTTTCCCGACCCGGCAGCATGTCGGGCGCAAGATTTATCACGCGCCCAGCGCAGGAGTTCCCATGGCCGTCCCGAAACGAAAAACCTCCCCGATGAAACGGGGATTCCGCCGCTCGGCGGATGCGCTCAAGGCACCGACTTATGTCGAGGATAAGGATTCCGGCGAGCTGCGCCGCCCGCATCACATCGATCTGAAGACCGGCATGTATCGTGGCCGGCAGGTGCTGAAGCCCAAAACTGAGCAAGAATGACTGAACAAGAATGACATGCGCCGGGCATTGCCCGGCGCAAACGCTTTGGCCTGCATCCGGTCCACCTACGGAAATAGGACCGGACACGCGGATCAGATCATGAATTGCCCGCCATTGGCGGACAGCGTCGAACCGGTGATGAAGCCGGCCTCCTCGGCCACGAGAAAGACGACGCAACGGGCGATCTCTTCCGGCTCGCCGAGACGGCCGACCGGGATTTGCGGCAGAATCGCCTTTTCCAAGATCTCCTTCGATACGGCCTTCACCATATCGGTCGCGATATAGCCGGGGCAGATCGCGTTGACCGTGATGCCCTTATTGGCATTTTCCTGCGCCAATGCCTTGGTGAAGCCGATATCGCCCGACTTCGACGCCGAATAATTGGTCTGGCCTCTCTGGCCCTTCTGGCCATTGATCGAGGAGATGTTGACGATCCGTCCGAAGCCGCGCTCGCGCATACCCTCGATCACGGGACGGGTCATGTTGAAGAGCGAATTCAAATTGGTGTTGACGACGTCATACCATTGTTCCGGCGTCATTTTATGGAATTGGACATCGCGCGTGATCCCGGCATTGTTGACGAGAATATCCACCGGGCCGAGATCCGCTGTGACTTTGGCCAGCCCCTCGGCGCAAGCCGCGTAATCGCCGACATTCCATTTATAGACGGGTATCCCCGTCTCGGCTTTGAATTTGGCCGCCGCCTCGTCATTGCCATGATAGACCGCCGCGACATTATGGCCGAGCGCCGCCAAAGCCTTGCTGATCGCCGCGCCGATCCCGCGCGTGCCGCCGCTCACCACCGCCACCCGAGCCATGGCCGTCCTTCCCTCTTGGTCTGTTATCGCCATCTTCCGACGGAGCCGTAGCGGGCCGAAGATCGACCAGCTTTACGCCACCAGCGGACACGCCTGTTTCTTTACAAGTGCAATCAACGAAGTCTCAGCCATACGCACCGAATAATCCATCGCGCGGCGAGACGACACAACTCAGGTATTTCCCGCAGGTCAGCGCTCCAAGGCCATCGCGACCCCCATGCCGCCGCCAATGCACAATGTCGCGAGCCCCTTATGCACGCCGCGCCTCTGCATTTCGTAAAGCAGAGTCACCAGGATACGGGCGCCCGAGGCGCCGATCGGATGGCCGATGGCGATGGCGCCCCCATTGACATTGACGATCGCCGGGTCCCAGCCCATGTCCTTGTTCACGGCCACGGCCTGAGCCGCGAAAGCCTCATTCGCTTCGACAAGCTCCAGATCCTTCACCTTCCAGCCGGCCTTTTCGAGCGCCTTGCGGGTCGCCGGGATCGGCCCCGTGCCCATGACGGCAGGGTCGACGCCGGCGGTCGCCCATGATGCGATACGCGCAAGCGGCGTGAGCCCTCGCGCAGCCGCCTCCTCCGCGGTCATCAGGACGAGCGCCGCGGCGCCGTCATTGATCCCGGAGGCATTGCCGGCCGTGACGGTGCCGTCCTTGGAGAAGGCGGGCTTCAGCTTGGCGAGCGCTTCGAGCGTGGTGCCGGCGCGGATATATTCATCGCTGTCGACGGTCATATCGCCCTTGCGAGTCGCGATCGTGATGGGCACGATCTCATCGGCGAACAGGCCGGCCTTTTGCGCGGCCTCCGCTTTGTTCTGCGATCCGAGCGCGAACCGATCCTGATCCTCGCGGCTGATCTGCCATTTGGTGGCGACGTTTTCTGCCGTGGTTCCCATGTGATAGCCATGGAAGGCGTCGATCAGGCCGTCGCGCAGCATGGTATCGATGAATTTGACATCGCCCATTTTTGTGCCGGCGCGCAGATGCGCGGCGTGCGGCGCCAGCGACATGTTCTCTTGCCCACCAGTCACCATGATCTTGGCATCACCATTGGCGATCTGTTGCATGCCAAGTGCGACCGCGCGGAGGCCCGAGCCGCAGACCTGGTTCAAGCTCCAAGCCGTCTTGTTCTCCGGGATTCCGGCTTTCATCGCAGCTTGCCGCGCCGGGTTCTGGCCCTCGCCCGCGGTCAAAATCTGGCCGAGGATGACTTCATCGACCTCTGCAGCCTCGACCTTCGCACGCTGCAGCGCCGCCGTAATCGCGACCGCCCCGAGCTCATGGGCCGACATATTGGCAAAGGCTCCGTTGAAGGAGCCAACCGGGGTGCGGGCTGCACCCACGATGACGATGTCGCGCGCCATGACATTCCTCCTGCTCTGGACGCGGCTGCCTTCGATAGGCATTGCGTCGATTAACCCACTTTGATCTTGCTTAAACATTTCGGCCTCGCGATGACCAAACGCCACCGCTACACCATTCATTGGAGGCTTGAATTTAGGTTTTCGCTTTTTTGGCCAAAGTGCTTATGCTC
>DAIESR010000468.1 GCA_027346205.1 Beijerinckiaceae bacterium | reverse complement strand
CGAAAAACCAATAGGAGCGTGAAATCAGGAAGGAAAACGACTTAGAATTGCTGCTCTTCATTACCTCGCTCATAAGGACGGCTCGGGGTCGTGAACCTGCGGCTGGTTCAGCGTTTCCATGCCCGTGTATTCTTTGCAGCGCGACCGCTTACGGGGCCAACGGCGCGCGAGAGCCGAGCCGTCGATGAATTCCAACCCGCCAGCGCTGTTCAATGTATGCAGGCGGCGGCCCGGCCAGGCCGGGCCGGGACCGATTATGCTTTCGACTTCCTGTTCGAAACCTTCTTGATCGAGACGCGTCACGCGCGCGATGCCGAGGGCGGTGCCATAGCCGCGCCGGCAATCCTGAACTGGGCGCAAAAGCGCATCGTCGCGCAGGATCATCCGGCCCGCCGGGCGCGCCGAGGCAATGTCGATCAACACCGGATTGCGCGGATGCGGCGTCCAGGGTCCGCGAAAATCAGGCGCTGACCATAAGTGAAGCGCATCTGAATAAGCACCGCCTTCGTCGCGCACTGTGGCGAACAGCCACCACATGCCGCCATGTTCGACGAGCGTGGCATCGCTCGCGGTCACATCGGAGATGAGCGTGGCTTCTTTCGTCCATCCGCCTGGAAAGGCCGTGGCGCGAAAGAGGTCGATCGTGCCAGCCGAGCAGCTTTCGGGGATCATCCACATCTGCCCCTCGCGTTCGAAAACGAAAGGGTAGGAGAGATGGCCCGGCTGCTCAAACACCGGGCGAGGCCGGCCTATCGGTCCATCGTTTCCGAATGTCACGGCAGAAATAATGCCCTTGCCGAGCCGGTGCTCGTATTCCTCCACGAATAGCGTGACTACGCCTTGATGGAGCACCGGAAAAGGGTCGGCATAGAAGCGTTGGCCGTCATCGGGAAGGTTGTGCCAGCCCGTGGCGGGGTGGCCGCGCAGATCGATCAGATCGGGGCCGTCAAGTCGGCGCCATCCCACCCGCCAGTGTGGTGCGTTGAAGCAGAGGCGATAGAGCTGCTGGGTGATTCGCCGCGCGACCCGCTTGGCAGCCACCACCGCCAAATGGCTCGCGGAGGGCACGATAGGGAACGCTGGCTTGGCGGCTTCGTCCGGGAGCTTGGGGAGGCTGCGGCTCGCGCAGCCTTTTATTGCGCCAACGATCAAGGTCGAGACTCTCGCCAGTGCGTCCTCGAAGGACGCCAGCGCGATGTCACCATGTTCTGTACCGAGCCTTGCGGCGGCAATCACGATATTGCCTTCGACGATTTCGGCGTGCGGAACACGGCCTTCCAACACGGTGCCGAAAAGAGCAGTTTCTCCCGCCGCGCCGTCGAAAAGCAAGCGCCAGATCCGGGCTTTGCCGTCAGCTACATCACCGCAGAGATCGAGTGTCAGATCTGCCGGTTGGACGGAGCCCGAAAAAGGCGACAGTGCAGATTGGGAAACGCGTGCGACTGGCCCATCGCGGGGCAGACCGTAAAGAAGTGTTTCGAGTTGGAACAGGAGTTCGGCACTCGACGGCAGGCTGGTCTGTCCCAATATCGGATCGACCTCGATCGCCACGTCGGGCAAAGCAGCGAGCCTATGCAGCAAGGAAACGTGCCATCGTCGCAGGCTTCGGACATCCAAGCGAAGTTCCAAGCGCATCATATGATTTAGTTTCTCACTTCGAATCCATGACGCGACGTCATGTCAGCCTGATCAAACGGCAGCTATCGAAAAAGCCAGCGCTGTATACTTGTAAAATGCGATGGCACGAAAAACGCTGCAAGAACCTTGCTGATACGAAGATATGCAGGCGCAAAGCCAAGCTGTTTCATTATCGATCATCGAGAAATGGTCGCGTCGAAGGCGCTGACAAAATCGATTGATTCTTCGGTTGTGCTGCGCGATGGCACGTTCGAGCAAGCAGGATATGTCCAGCCTAGTCCCGACCAATGCCCAGCCAGTTGCCACCGACCTTCGGGCGGCAGAAGAGCCACGTGGCCAGGGTGACGGCAAAGTGGAGCTGGCCGACGTTTGGCGGATCCTGTGGCACCGCCGCGAGTGGATATTCGGCACAGTCGGGATTCTGACTTTCTGCGCGTTGCTCTATACGCTCGTCACGCCTTCAATCTATTCCGCAACCGTGCAGATC
>DAIESR010000443.1 GCA_027346205.1 Beijerinckiaceae bacterium | reverse complement strand
TGATGCGGCGATCCTCGATGCGGCCGACGAGTTCCTGCACCACGGGATGATCGAGACACATGACCGCGAAACCATAGAAAGGCAGATTCTCGACGAAGGTGAGAAACGCATCCTTGATCGCGTCGAATGTCTTGAAATGATCGAGATGCTCTGGATCGATATTGGTGATGATCGCAATATCGGCCGGCAGCTTCAAGAAAGTGCCATCGCTTTCATCGGCCTCGACCACCATGAAATCGCCAGCACCGAGCCGCGCATTGGTGCCATAGGCATTGATGATGCCGCCATTGATGACGGTTGGATCGAATTTGCCGGCATCGAGAAGCGTCGCGACGAGCGAGGTCGTCGTCGTCTTGCCATGCGTGCCGGCGATGGCGACACATTGCTTCAAGCGCATCAGCTCGGCGAGCATTTCGGCACGCCGCACGACAGGCAGGCGCCGCTCGCGCGCGGCGACAAGCTCGGGATTGTCACGCTTGATCGCGGTCGACACCACGACGACCTCAGCCGCGCCGAGATTTGCCGCATCATGGCCGATATGGATCAGGACCCCCTCCTTGCGCAGGCGCAGAACATTGGCATTCTCCGCCTGGTCCGAACCCTGCACCTTATAGCCGAGATTGACGAGCACTTCGGCGATGCCGGACATGCCGATGCCGCCGATCCCGACGAAATGGATGGGACCGAGTTCACGCGGCAGTTTCATGCTTCGTCTCCAGTGGGCGCGCGTAAGGTGGTTAAAGCCGGACCCGCCACGCGCAGGACGAGATCAGCTAATCGCTCGGCGGCATCGGTGATGCCGCTGCGCCGGGCGGCCTCGGCCTTTTGCACGAGCGCGTCAGGATTGGCGAGCGCCGCCGCCAAAGTCGAGGCGAGCCATTGCGGCGAGAAATCCATCTGCGCGACGAGTGTCGCGCCGCCTTCCGCGGCGAGATGCGCGGCATTGGCCGCCTGATCCTGGTCGATCGCATGCGGAAAGGGAACCAGAATCGACGGCCGTCCGATCACCGACAGCTCCGCGACCGTCGACGCGCCGGCGCGCGCGATCACCAGATGCGCGAGAGCCATACGCGCCGGCAGATCCTGGAAAAAGCTCGCGACTTCCGCCGTGACGCCGAGCTTTGCATAGGCTTGCCGCACCCTGTCTTCGTCTTCGCCGCGCGCCTGCTGCACAATGGCGAGCCTTTGCCGCAATGCCTCGGGCATAAGCGCGATCGCCACAGGCACGATATCGGACATGATGCGCGCGCCTTGCGAGCCTCCGACGACAAGCAAATGGAATTTGTCCGCATGCGGGTCCGGATAGGCCTGCTTCGCGGCTTCGGCAACCATCGGCCGTACCGGATTACCCGTATAGACCGATTTGGCTTCGATCGTGGCATCGGCGCCCTGCGGCCCCGGCAAGCCGCGCGCAATGGCATTGACGCGGCCGGCGAGGAAACGATTGGCGCGTCCCATCACGGCATTCTGTTCATGCAGGATCGTCGGCACGCCAAGAAGACTTGCCGCGAAAACCGGCGGCACGGTCGGATAGCCGCCAAAGCCGACGAGAACGGCGGGACGCAGGCGCCGCAGCAGGAGCAAAGCTGCAAAAGTGCCGATACCCAAAGTGAGAATGGCCTTGAAGCGGGCGAGGAGCGAGCCATCGCTCGGTGTCGCGGAAGGGATCTGATGAATGGCGCGCGCCGGAAAATGCCCGCCATAGCGCTGCGCACGCTCATCGGTGACGAGTTCAACGGCTATGCCCCGCGCGGCAAGCGCGCCAGCCAAAGCTTCGGCCGGGAACAAATGTCCTCCCGTGCCGCCGGCTGCCAGAAGAACGAACGGCTCTGATTTCATCCCTGCCCATCCTCGGACCGCGCGAGCATGACCTCGGTGCGCGGACGCTTGCGCATCACCGCGATGAGGAAGCCCATGCCGAGCGCCAGCGAGATCAGGGACGAGCCGCCATAGGAAATAAAGGGCAAAGTCATGCCCTTGGCGGGGACGAGATGGAGATTGACCGACATATTGATGGCGCTCTGAATGCCGAAGAGCATAGTCAGGCCCGCTGCCGCGAACCGGCAGAACGGATCTTCATTGCGCGAAGCGGACAAGAGGCCGCGCAGCACGATGAAGGCAAAGATCGTGACGAGAAGCAGGCAGGTCGCGATGCCGAATTCTTCCGCTGTGACGGCGAAAATGAAATCCGTATGAGCGTCAGGCAGGATGCGCTTGATCGTGCCTTCGCCAGGGCCTTTGCCGAACCAGCCGCCGGCGTGAAAACTGTCGATTGCAGTGTCGATCTGAAACGTATCGATGACGCCATGGGCCGAGCTTGGGTCGATGAATTTCACGAAACGTGCCCGCACATGCGGCACGAATTTATAGGCGATGAACATGCCGCTCACGCCGATCCCGCCAATGCCGAAGACCCAAATCCAATGCAGCCCCGCCATAAAGAAGAGCGCGGCCCA
>DAIESR010000431.1 GCA_027346205.1 Beijerinckiaceae bacterium | reverse complement strand
GGCGCCGCTCGCTGCGCTCTATCTCGCCTCTGCCGAAAGCAGTCTCGGCAGTCTCGATGTCGGCGTGGCGTGAGACGCTTTTCTCAATGCAGCGCTCTCGGCGTGTCCGGCGAAGCATCATCTTGCAACAAGGCGCTGATCGCGCCGCCGGCATGCGCGATGCGGATCGCCTCGCTGATGAGACCGGTGAGACTCACGATCTCGAGCTTTGCCGAAAGCGGCCCGCCGGCTATGGCCAAAGACAAGGGTACGCTGTCGGTGACGATGATCCGGTCGATCGGTGATTGCAGAAGATGGGTCGGGTCTGCGCCGATGAAGAGCCCATGGGTGGCGAAGGCGTAGATTTTGGTCGCGCCATGCTGCCGACAGGCCGAGGCGGCGCGAATCATCGTCTCGCCCGTGCCGATCATGTCGTCGAGGATGAGCGCCGTTGCACCCGCGACGTCGCCTGCGAATATATCGCCCGTCACGACGCCCATGCTGCGCTGCTTGTCGAGAAAGGCTTTCGCCACGGGCCGCCCGAGTTCCTGCTCGAGCGCTTCACGAAAGAGTTCGGCACGCTTGCCACCGCCGAGATCGGGCGACACGACGCTGACTTTCTTGCCTTCGACGCGCGGCGCGATATATCGCGCAAAGAGCCTGTCCGTATCGAGATGGATCGTCGGGCAGCGAAAGGCATTTTGGAAGGCGGCGAGATTATGGGCGGTGACGCTGATGATCTCGTCGACACCCATGGATTCGAGAAGCTGCGCAATAAAGCGTGTCGCGATCGGATCGCGCGATTTGGTCTGCCTGTCTTTGCGGGCATAGCAAAGATAGGGGATGACGGCGCTGATGCGGCGCGCGCCGGCCTGGCGCAAGGTCGCGACGAAAAAGGCGAGTTTGATCAGCTTGTCGTTGACGCTTTCATGGATCGTCGGATCGCTGCTGCCGAAGAGCGAATCGACGATGAAGACCTCGCGGCGGCGGACACTGATGAGCGGCCGCAGCTTGTGCTCTCCGTCTTCGAAGCTGCGCTCCTCATAAGGGGCGAGTTGCAGATCGAGCGCCTCGGCGATCGTGTCTCCGAGCGCCTGCGCGCCTTTCAAAGCGAAGATAACCGGCTTGTCGGCAGCGATCTGTGCCGCATGGCCGAAGAGCGGTCGATGCACCATCTCGCGAATGGCGATCCCGCCGAAAATGGCAGTTGCGGGAGGTCCGTCGCCGGCCGCCGATGGCGCGGCGAGAATTTCGACGATCTGCGAAAATCTTCCGCCGTGATGCAGCATGAATTCGGCGAGAATTGGCTCGCCGGCTTTCTGGACGGCTTCGAATAGGCGCCGCAGCCGCACCGCGGCGCGTAGATCTTGTGCGGCAGCTAGCGGATCGCCAATCTTGCAATTTCCCAGCAGCGGCGCGAGGGCCGTGGCACCTTCGGCGAGGACGTAGGATCTCGCTTCGATTCCCTGCCGAAAGCGGAAGGCATGCTGCGCCGCACGGCCGAGTTTGCCGAGCGCGAACTCTGCTTCGCTTGGCGCGATATGGCCGTCGCGCAGCATTCGCCAGTGCTCAAGCAGCGCCGCAAGC